>JBILUU010000255.1:0-4635 GCA_044370815.1 Bacteroidia bacterium | reverse complement strand
CCATCTTTATCTTTATCGGTAGGACACCCATTATTATCACGTAAACCAAAGTCATTCGGACACTGATCCTCGCTATCTTTGATACCATCGCCATCTGCATCGGGGCATCCACTCATTTCAACCAATCCTTTTGCATCGGGGCACAAATCCTCGCTGTCTCTTACGCCATCATCATCTCTATCCGGACAACCTTGGAAACGCTGCGCACCAGGAACATCAGGACACTTATCGAATTTATCAATAATATTATCACCATCTTTATCAGGGCAACCTCTAAACCTCATGATGCCCGCATTATCAGGGCACTGATCTTCATAATCAGCTACCCCATCATTATCTCTATCCGGACAACCTCTCATCTCAACTGTACCCTTTTCTCTAGGACACTTATCATCACTTTCTGGTATCCCATCGTTGTCTTCATCATCATAGTAAGGGTCAATTCCGAATCGCAGGTTAACGCCCACTCTCAAATTGAATGATTTAGCATTTTGAGGAAAAATAGCCCCTAAAACATTATCGCTCACCATGTAAAACTGAGTCCCACCCCAGGTATTAATTGACAAACCAAGCCCCACATTGTTGTAGCTTTTGTTAAAGATTGAGTAGCACAAGTTTACATGCACCAATTGACCAACCCTGCCACCTATGGAAGCACTAACGCCCGGACGCATTTTACCATCGAAAAACATGCCATGCAATACCAAATTAGTTTGATAGTTTTCAGATAGTTGGTAAGTACCTCCTAGATAAACCTGCTTGATAAGTTTACTGCGATATGAATCAAAAGTGGTGTCAATTCTAAATGAAGAATAAGCAGAATCGAGCACTGCATTGAATGCTCGATTAATAGAAGTGGTATCGTTAATCAAATTAGCTATATTTAGGCCTCTGTAGGTATAATTTTTTCCTGGATTCTGGCTCTTAAAATTTTTAACATTTGAACGCCAATTAATTCCACCGAAATCAATCATCGAAAGATTTACAGATATTTTATTGGTAATTTTATATTGTGCACCAAGATCTATTGCGGATCCTGTATTTTTTTGTTTAAAAGCATAATCTCCAAATTTAACATCCCCATCAATAAAGTCTCTGAGCTGCCCCGACTGGTTGATAAGCAAATCAGAGTTGGCATTTAAAGTGTAATCATTGGGATCGGTGTTGAGTGAAACATTGCTTCTTACGGTTTGAATATTTTCCATTCCGTAAAGGTATTTGTACTTCATGCCTACAAATAATTTCCCGTTAACTTTTAGCACGTAATTAATCCCATACTCTCGGTAATGCGTATATTGTAAACCTAAAGCAAGATTGATGGTATTACCGATTTGCGGACCGTTGCCATTCCATAAAAAATCTACTAGGCCTTTACTGTAATTAAGTACTCCGGTAAATTTTTCGGTGGCTGTGATGTTGAAGTAATTCCTTTTAATTTTAAACCCAACCGAAAGCAAATCGATTTGCCCGCTCGAGAATAAATAATTGTTATCACTCATCTTGCTGATTGCTTTATTCACATCAAGGGCGAGAGAGTCATCAGGTCTTTTGTACACCAAATCGCTATATCTGAAGGCAGTATTTGTTAGGCCAAAATAATTTGATGAAACAAAAGGAATGCCAACATTGATGTTATTTACCGGAAATACTGAAGGGTTACAATAAATACTTTGACTTATACTGCTCATGTTGTAGAGCGTATAGTTTTGTTGTGCCTTTGCAGTAATACAAAAAGAAACTAAAACTACTGCGAAACTGGCTACGTTTATTACCCTAATAGGAAATATACCTCGCATCATAGATGTTAAAATTGAGGTAAATCTACAAAAGAAATTGAGATTGCAAAAAACTATTTGCCTTTAGAGGCATCTTTAATTTTTTTCAATGACTCGCGCGTAGATTTGACATACTTTTTGTCGCTGAAAAACCCTTCATCTTCGCCCGATTTATATCCAATGAGTACCTTGGGAAAATCCAATACATCAGTATCGTCTTTAGATAACTTCAGTTGGTTTTTATTTGGAATCTCGGGAATTAAATCAACCTCAAAATCAACTTGATAGCCGTTATTTTCATCCTGTGGCTCAACATCCCACCGGTTGGTATTTATTAAAACGCTGGTATTTTCGTATCCAACTTTGGTGTATTCAATAGCGTAATAATCATCTTTACCTAATTCAAACCTAAAAGACCCCTCTGAATCGGTATACACAGAATCAACAATGTTATTTCCTTTAAATAATCGGATGTTGACCCCTTCCAACTTATCACCATCATCAACAACAACGCCTTTAATCATCAAAAAGTTATCCTTTTGCTGAGATCCTGCTTTTTTTTGAGCAAACATGTCTATTGAGGTAAGCAATAAAACTGCTGTTGCTGCATGCTTTAAGGTGTGGTTCATAAGTAAAAGATTTGATAACAATATTATCTATTTGTAAGGTAGAAACGTTTCACTGGCTCAACAAGTTTTAAACCACCGAGTGTTAATAGCAATAGGTTTAAATCGGTGCAATTGTCATCACAGGAACCTCAGATATATTGATAATTTCTTGCGCCAAACTGCTCACAAAATAAGGGGTATTGCTTATTTCTTGTTGTGTCATCAACATAATCACATCGCCATCAATTTTTCTGGCATAATCAGAAATAATTTCCCCCAAAGATTCGTATCCCAAAGCACACTTGATAATCTCTGCTGTGTGTTTTACCTTACTGTTTTCGATTACCCTTTTTACTTCAACCAATTGCTGCCCCAATCTGTTAATTAAAAACTCATCGGCATCAAACACCACCGAAACAATATGAATAATAATTTCCGGATCAAATTTAGCCATAGCCAGCGCGCGATTCAATTTATCTTTGGCATCCTTCGACAAATCTACCGGCAGTATAATGTTTTTGAATTTAACCAAGTTGCTGTAGTGATTAGAAGCAAGTACAGGAACAGGACTACTGCGCATAATTCGCAACGTGTTGGATCCTAAAAATCTATTTTTAAAATCGTCCGCTGAATTGCACCCCATAATAATCATTATGGCATTCAAGGAAGCCGCCTTCTCTAGGATTCGATCATATACCTTGCCTTGCTCTATAAATAATTCTTGATTAATGTTGCCAAGATTTTCGAAAAGAGTAATGATGCTTGATTTAAACTTCTTATTTACTTGATTCATTGCCATCTGATGCTGCTTGGTGCGAAATGCAGTGCTTGTTTCGCCCACCTCAAACACATAAAGAAAATTCAATCTAACAGAAATACTTTGCGCGATAACAGCAGCATACTTAACCGCCCGAAAAGACTGTTCAGAGAAATCGATTGGTATTAAAATGTTATTAGTTTGGTGTGGCATACAAAAAATAGGTATTTTTGATTCGAATCAAATACAATTTCAATCACAAATTAAATAAATAATATTCAAAGATTAAGCATGAACCGAATTCCTGACTCCGAATTGATTATTAATCCTGATGGCAGCATCTTCCATCTTCACTTGCAACCACATCAAATTAGCGATACTATTCTGTTGGTTGGCGATCCATCAAGGGTTGATATGGTTTCGAAGCATTTTGATAAAATTGAGCACAGGGTTCAAAACCGAGAATTTGCAACCCACACCGGTTACTTTAATAATAAAAGAATTTCGGTTATTAGCACCGGAATAGGTACAGACAATATTGATATTGTAATCAATGAGCTTGATGCGCTTGTTAATATTGATCTAAAGGAAAGAGTAGTAAAGGAAGAACAATCAAGACTTAATTTAATTAGAATAGGCACTTCGGGCGCATTGCAAGAAGATATTGATGTAGACTCATTTGTGCTCTCGGAGTATGGTTTGGGTATGGATGGGCTCCTGCATTTTTACAATCACAATTTTCCATCAGAACAACCCATATTAAATGCCTTCCTTGATCAAACTGGTTGGGCATTACCACTCAACACACCTTACCTTGTTCAAGGGAGTTCAGAATTGTATGATTTGTTAAAAGATGGCATGCACACCGGAATTACTGCAACGGCCTGCGGTTTTTATGGACCACAAGGCAGGCGCTTGAGAATGGATATGGCCATACCTAGTATAAATGAAAAACTAACTGCCTTCAGGTTTCATCAACACAGGATTACCAACTTTGAAATGGAAACTTCGGCCTTGTTTGGGTTGAGTAAACTGCTAGGGCATCATGCAATTACCGCCTGCGCTATCATTGCCAACCGTATAAAAAAACAATACAGCAAAGATTATAAAGTTACTGTTGATAAGTTGGTTAAAATAATATTGGAAAGACTCACAGAATAAAATCTTATTCCTTTGATATTTACGCTTGGAAACAATGACTGCCGGGATTGAATGCGGTCAGGTAAAAATAAGTCATGAATACAAGCGAATTAAATGCGTTGATCAGTTTATTAGACGACCCCGATGAAGTAATTTATGAGCAAATCAGCGGGCAAATCCTTTCCCAAGGAACTACAATTGTTGCAGAGCTGGAGTTAGCTTGGGAAAATAGCAAAAGTGTTTTGCAACAGCAGCGCATTGAGAACCTCATTCAAAAAATACAATTTTCGGCTACTTCTGATGCGCTTACACATTGGATAGAATCAGGGGGCAGCGACCTGCTTGAAGGGGCGCT
>JBILUU010000253.1:0-4661 GCA_044370815.1 Bacteroidia bacterium | reverse complement strand
TAATTCGGTGCAAAGTTGAGGTGCAAAACATTATTATGTATTTTATTGCTTTGAAACATCAATAGGATTTGAATCTCAAATATAAGATATTTTCTCTACTAATTTTTATTTTACCACAGCTGCCAAATCCCACAAAACCATCAAATCGTTTACAAAGTGGTTCGATATTCTGTCGGTAGCCTCCTATTGCTTAATTTGGGTTTAATATCAATTTGAAATAAGTAATGGTTCAAATTTGTTTTGCCGATGTAATTTTTTTATCGGTATTAACCACTGTAAGATTTATAAATTACTGATATGATTTATTAATCACACAGGTATAACTTGCAAATTAATTTCACCTCTTTTATGATTGAGCATTTTATGATGCGGAATTTTGGTTAATTTTACGATATTCGCAGAAACATTTTTAAGTATGGCATTAAAAAAGATGGTCACCACACTGGGACAATTTATTATTGAAAGACAGGCTGAATTCCCTTACTCAAAAGGAGAGTTATCTCGATTATTAAGAGACATCGGGATCGCAGCAAAAATTGTTAATCGCGAAGTAAACAAAGCGGGTTTGGTTGATATTCTTGGCGAAGCCGGTGAAACCAATGTGCAGGGCGAAACGGTTAAAAAGCTAGATACTTTTGCCAACGATCAGTTTATTATTGCCTTAAGTTCGGGTGGTGAGTGCTGCGCTATTGCTTCAGAAGAAAATGAAGAAATTATCCCTATCGACAATTCGGTTTCTCAAAATGCAAAATATGTGGTTTGTATCGATCCTCTTGATGGCTCTTCCAACATTGATGTGAACGTTTCTATTGGTACTATCTTTTCGATTTATCGCAGAAAAACTAAACATCACGGACCAGGCACAATTGAAGATTTCTTACAAAAAGGAACTGAGCAAGTAGCCGCAGGATACATCATTTACGGTTCATCAACCATGTTGGTTTACACTACAGGCAACGGTGTTAATGGATTTACCTTAGACCCTTCAATTGGTGAATTTTGCCTATCGCACCCCGATATGAAAGCGCCCGATATTGGCGAAATATATTCGATCAATCAAGGTAACTTTGTGCACTTCCCTCTAGGTGTAAAAGAATACATCAAGTATTGTCAAGATTTAGATAAAAATACCAATAGACCATACACGCTGAGATACATTGGCTCATTAGTAGCAGATTTTCATCGTAATTTAATTAAGGGGGGTATCTACATTTATCCTCCTACTTATAAATCGGCCAATGGCAAATTAAGGTTGTTGTATGAATGCAATCCTTTAGCATTTATCGCTGAACAAGCTGGTTCCCGCGCAACTGACGGGTTTAAAAGAATTCTTGAGATTGAGCCAACTGACATTCATCAGCGCGTCCCTCTGTTTATTGGATCAACCAATATGGTAGAGAAGGCCGAAGAATTTATGGCCAAACAACCTGAATTACAAAGTTAAACCCAAATTACGCATTAAAAATATGTAAACGATATAGAAACTGTAAATCATATTTTTACTGAAATGATAACATTTTCTATATCGGAATTAACACAACCAAATCAATAGTTCGGTTCTTCAAACCTCCTATTGCTTAATTTTGTTTTATCGGCATTAGCCACCTTGAATTTATTAAAACGTGGACTAAGAAGCAACAATTCGAAAACTATTTACCCAATTTTATTTTCAAATTAGCGTCAATGGTACTCAAAAAATCTTCTGTTGTAAGATAATGGTCTTTCGATACATGATTACCATGAATGCATACTGCCAAATCTTTTGTCATTTTTCCGCTTTCAACAGTTTCGATACAAACTGTTTCTAATGCTTTACAAAAATCTACAAGTTCTTTATTTCCATCCAACATCCCTCTAAATGCTAAACCTTGTGTCCATGCAAAAATTGAGGCAATTGGATTGGTAGAAGTTGGTTTACCTTCCTGATGCATGCGATAATGACGTGTTACTGTGCCATGTGCAGCTTCGGCCTCCATAGTTTTACCATCAGGTGTAATCAATGAACTAGTCATTAAACCCAAAGAGCCAAATCCTTGTGCTACAGTATCACTTTGTACATCACCATCATAATTTTTGCATGCCCAAACAAAATTTCCATTCCACTTTAAGGCAGAAGCTACCATGTCATCAATTAAGCGATGCTCATAAGTTATGCCAATGGCATCCATGCGGCCTTTAAATTCTGACTGATATATTTCTTCAAAAATATCTTTAAAGCGACCATCATATTTTTTAAGAATGGTATTTTTTGTTGACAAATACAAAGGCCATTTTTTCATGAGGGCCTGATTAAAGCATGAACGTGCAAAACCTCTAATTGACTCATCGGTATTGTACATGGCTAAAGCCACACCATCGCCTTTAAAATTATACACTTCAAAGGTTTGAGGCGCACTGCCATCCTCGGGTGTGTATGTAACGGTTAATTTTCCTTTTCCTTTAGTAACAAAATCGGTTGCTCTATACTGATCGCCAAAAGCATGACGACCAATGCAAATAGGGGCAGTCCAATTAGGAACCAGTCGAGGAATATTTTTCATCACAATGGGCTCACGAAAAACAGTACCGTCTAGTATGTTTCTGATGGTGCCGTTCGGAGATTTCCACATTTGCTTGAGGTTAAACTCTTTTACGCGTGCTTCATCAGGGGTAATTGTGGCACATTTTATACCTACATGATATTGTTTTATGGCTTCGGCTGCTTCTACCGTTACCTTATCATCAGTTGCATCACGATTTTCTATTCCTAAATCAAAATACTTAATATCCAAATCAAGATAAGGATGAATTAATTTGTCCTTGATGAATGCCCAAATTACCCGGGTCATTTCGTCCCCATCTAATTCTACAACAGGGTTCTTAACTTTAATTTTACTCATAATTTATTTATTGAATTTAATTGTGGTTGGTCAACGTTGTTAGTATCCAAATACATCCTCAAGCTTCAAATAGGTAACCTTTCCGTAACCTTCCAAGGTTTTTATATCCAAAGAATTCTTGTTTCCAAGTACCATGATGTTGTATTTTTTATCTTTAAAGTGTGCCATTTGGAAATTCAAGATATCGTTAAACTCCATAGTAGGTACCTTAGCAAATATATCTTTTCTCATATCATAAGAGTGATCCATTTTTTTGGCGTTCATGTATGAAAATAGGATGTTGCTTTTGGTAATTCTCTCGGTTCGGATTTGTTCTTCCACGGCCTTCTTGGCATTGCTAAACATATTATCACTTTTAGGAAGATTGTTCATCAACTCAAACATCCCTTTCATTGCTTCAGGTAATTTATCTACCTGTGTACCTATGTAGGCCAGTGCAAAGTGTGATCTGTTTTTCGTAGTTGGCATTCTGTAACTGCTAAATACCGAATATGCCAATGCCTTTGATTCCCTCATGGTTTGAAACACAATACTTCCCATACCACCGCCAAAGTACTCGTTAAACAAGGTAATTACCGGCATATTACTTTTATTGTAAACTTCATCTTTAGACAACATCATAATTTCGGCTTGCTTCATATCGTAATCAATCACAAATACCTGTGTTTCCTTGTTGCCTTGTTCAGTAAAATTGGTTGGTTCAGGTATCTTTTTCAAAGGTGTAGCTGGCTTATGTACAGCATTCAACTTGTTGGCTAAAGCATCGGGCGCAAGCGGTCCGTAGTAATAAATATCATGTTGAAAGGAGGTTAATTCCTTAATTCTTTTAATCAACTCATCGGGTGTAACTGCTTTAAGTTCGTTGGCAGATAGAATATTGGTGAAAGGTGATTTGGCACCAAAAATACCATAGTTATACATCCCACTCCAAAGAATTTTCCCCTTACTTAATTTATCATCAGCGCGCTGCTTAAGGATAGATGATACTAAGTTATCAAGTGCTTCCTTATCGGCCTTAGGGTTATTCAACAATCCTTCAAACAACTTCAACGCATTATCGTAGCTTTCATTTAATCCTTCGAGACTAACATACACCCTGTCTTCAGATGTAAATACGTTATAGGTACAACCCAGTTTATAAAACTCCTGTTTGATTTGCTCATTACTCATTTCAGATGTTCCCAAAAAGTTGAGATATTCAACCGCAAGACCTAGCATCTTGTCATGATTTTTTCCCATCTCCAACACATAGTACATGTTGAATAAGTTGTTCTCTTTATTTTGGTATGCATAAATAGGTGCACCTATCAGAGTTCTGTACTGAATAATATCTTTTTCATAATCAATAAATACAGGGTTAATAACAGGAGCTTGTGCATCTATAATTGTTTTAAGGAAGGGTGATTGTGCGTCACGATTTACCTCCACTGGAGTAATTTCGGGCTTCACAACCTTTTGTACATTCTTGTCCTCACCCGTACGCTTGTAAACAACCACATAGTTGTCCTTAAAATTAGCATTGGCCCATGCAACCAATTGTGCTTTGGTAATGGCAGATAGCTTATTGATATGATTGACATAATCATTCCAAGATTGCTCATTGATAAAGGCATCAACCATACTCATAGCTCTTGCTCCATTCGATTCATACTCTTTAGTCTTTTGCAATTTAATGTCATTGATAATGGCTTTCATCATCCAATCGGGAAAATCACCTTTTTTAAGTTTTTCAATTTCACCCAATACAAGATCCTTTGCCTGCTCTAATGTTTGCCCCTCTTT
>JBILUU010000252.1:0-4666 GCA_044370815.1 Bacteroidia bacterium | reverse complement strand
CTGTTTAAAACGCAATCAAGAAAGGGATATGCCACCGATCGCGGAAGGGTATACCTACAATATGGCAAGCCCGATTCAAGAATGGTATTTGACCGAGAACCAAGTTTATACCCTTATGAGTTGTGGCAATATTACAAACTAAATAACAGAACCAACAGAAGGTTTGTGTTTTTGAATACAGATTTAGTTTCAAACAACTACAACCTCATTCACTCTGATGCTATTGGCGAGGTGAGAGACGACCGCTGGCAAACACGGCTTAACCGAAGAAATAATATGTATCAAAGTTTCGATCAGGAAAAGGCTATTGATCAGTTTGGAACAAATCTGAGAGACGCATATGATATTAGCCGATAAGCAATCACTAAAACATCTATGAGTAAGGAGGTTGCGGTTGTCATTTTAAATTGGAATGGCGTAGGTCATTTAAAAGAATTTCTTCCATCGGTCGTTAAAAATACTTCGGATGAATTAGCCGAAATTGTGGTGGTAGATAATGCCTCAACCGATGGAAGTGTAGCTTATTTGAAAGCTTCATATCCGCAAATTACCACTATCATTAATCCACAAAATGGTGGGTTTGCAAAAGGATACAATGACGGATTAAAGTTTGTTGAGGCAAAATACTATGTATTACTGAATTCTGATGTGGAAGTTACTCCTGGCTGGATCGAACCTTTATATCAAAAAATGGAAAGTAGCTCCCGTATCGCTGCTTGTCAGCCAAAGGTTTTGGATTATAAAAATAAAGTATGTTTTGAACATGCCGGAGCAGCAGGTGGTTACATCGATAAGTTTGGTTATCCTTTTTGCAGAGGTAGGTTATTTCATCACATAGAGGAGGATTTGGGACAGTATAATGAAGATGTTGAAATTTTTTGGGCAACGGGTGCGTGCATGATGATAAAGGCCGAGTTGTTTCATAAATTGGGTGGCTTTGATGAAACGTTTTTTGCTCACATGGAAGAAATAGATTTGTGCTGGCGACTTAAAAATAGAGGATATCAAATTCACTATGCGCATCAAGCAAAGGTATTTCATCTAGGAGGAGGAACCCTTTCGGTCATCAGTCCTAATAAAACATATCTGAATTTTAGAAATAACTTATACCTTTTGTACAAGAATTTGCCCGATCAGTTTTTGTTTAAAACAATTTTTGCGAGAATGTTGCTCGATGGTTTGGCTTTTTTCCACTTTGTATTGGGCGGTAAGCTAAAACATGCTCAGGCAATTTGGAGGGCACACATCGATTTCTACAGGAATTTAAAATCATTGAAAGCAAGTCGAGCAGATAACAAGCAGTATCTGCAAATCAAATATCTAAGCGGTGTTTACAAGAGGGCATTGGTTTGGGAATGTTACATCAAGGCAAAAAAATTATTTTCACAACTCGATTTAAAATTATTTGAAAAATAGCTGCTAGTGGCTGTAATTATAAGTTATACCTCAGGCAACTGTCATTTCAACAATCGATTCTGTCATAATTGCGATAGCCAAATGGTATAGATCGGTGCATACAAATTGGTATTAATGCCGATACTACTTGAAATTAGTCCAATAAGGTTAAGCCGTAATTGGACTAAATTGAAAGTGTAATCGGTATAAAAATATGATTTACAGTTTCTTTATCGTTTACGCATTTGAAATGCGTAATCTGGGTTAAAATGGGGCAAAAAAAAGCTGCAAACAGTGCAGCTTTTCTTTAATTAAGAATATTGTTACTTACTAAGTCTGTAGGTAACTCCCAACAATACATTGAAATTAGCATTTCTCACAGCAGCTGAGCTGTTTGATAAATATTCTCTGATGTCGAGCAGTCCGTAAACAGCTCTGATGTCTAAACTGGCTGATATTTTATCTGTAATGGCATAGGTTGCTCCAATTCCACCAACAAATCCGTAATCGAGAGGAGTATATGTGTAATCCAAATTTTGTTCACCTTCGGAATTCGTAACTATGGTACTATCGGATCCTACAATTGTTTTGGTATAATTAATTTTGTTTGTTGAATTTATCCTAACATTAAGCGATGGACCGAAAAAGGCACGCGCTTTTAATTTGCTACTGTCAGAGAGAAAATTGTAGTGAAACAAAACCGGAATCTCGAGGTAATTAAAGACGTAATCATATTCAAATTTTTCTGTTTGGTTTGAAGCGGTGTCTTTTAATGTCCTTTGGAAAGTTGTGCCTCTTTGCGAGTAAAGAATATCTGCTGAGTAGCTCCATTTGCCCTCAGTCTGATAGTTCAATGTAAGACCTCCGGATATTCCCATCTTTAATTTTGCGGAATCAATACCCAAAAGCGTGCTGTTTGCAACACCGCCTCTTATACCAAATGATAATGATTGTGCTTTTGTAACAGATGCGTGCAAAAAAATTACTGCAGCAAGCAGTGTTAAGCGAATAATGTTAGAGATTTTCATATGAACTGATTGGTTTGTTTTTAGTTGCTTTTGTTTAGTAAATGTTTTGCAAATATATTTTTTTTAAATACCAAAACATATTAATAGACCAAAGTTTTTAAATCTTGATCTGAAAAATTAGTCACAACTATACCTAAAGCAATAAAATCACCTTTATAATTGAGTAGTTTTGTTACGCTTAGAATTTGAGAACCGGTGCTAAAAGAATTGGCAAATTGTCATTTATCTTTCTATTGAAATTAGTAATTTTACAAAAAATTAAAATACTATGTATTTATCTAAATTAGGGTTAACGCTCACCCTTATCCTTGTTTCACTGATGGTTAATGCTTCAGGTCCCGGAAATAATAACAACAACCTATACAATATCAATCACAACCAACGCAGCGATACAGTGGATGTGCTTCACTTTCATGTTAACCTCAATATAACAAGTGTTACAAGCAGTCCTATAAGCGGATACACTGATGTGAGGTTTACACCTAAGATAAACGGAATTGCTCATTTGAGTCTTGATTTGTTGAAAATGAATGTTGACTCCATAACAATGGCAGGGGCGGCACTCAACTACAGTTATAACGATACTTTATTGGTGGTAGGTTTAGGCAATCAGTACAGTATTGGCGACACTTTAACGGTAAGGGTGTCCTATAATGGTATTCCTCAAACTGATCCGAGTGGATTTGGGGGCTTTGCTTTCGGCAGCGGTTATGCGTACAACTTAGGAGTTGGATTCTCTGCTGATCCTCATGTATACGGTAGGGTTTGGCATCCTTGCTTTGATAATTTTGTGGAAAGAGCCACCTATAGTTTTGAAATTACTACCTCAAACCTGCACAGAGCAGTTTGCAATGGTTTATTGACCGCTCAAACCAACAATCCGAATAATACAGTTACATGGAACTGGCTTTTAGAACAAGATATTCCGAGTTATTTGGCCAGTATTGCGGTGGCAAATTATGCAACAGTTAATCAAACCTTCACCGGAATCAACGGCAACGTGCCAGTAGAATTAATAGCAGTGCCTGCCGACACAACCAATATGAAAAATTCTTTTGTAAACTTAGAAAATGCTTTTGATGCATTTGAGGAAAGATTTGGACCTTATTTATGGAGTAAAGTTGGTTTTGTGCTTGTTCCATTTAATGGAGGCGCTATGGAGCATGCTACCAATATTGCTTACCCTAGAGTTGCCGTAACATCAGGCTCCACTGCTTATGAAGCTGAGTTGATGAGTCATGAACTTTCTCATCATTGGTTTGGAGATTTGGTAACTTGTAAAACAGCTGAAGATATGTGGCTCAATGAAGGTTGGGCTAGTTTTTCGGCCTTTGTGTTTACAGAAAGTTTATATGGTTGGGATGCATACAAAAATGCAATTAGATCTAATCAAGCAAAAATACTTCAGCATGCGCACATTAAAGAGGGAGGATACAGAGCTGTTTCAGGTGTTCCCCATGAATGGACCTATGGAGATCATGTTTATTTGAAAGGTGCCGCAATTGCACACACCATAAGGGCATATATGGGTGATTCACTGTTTTACAACGCAGTTAAGTATTATCTAAATAACAATGCTTTTGGGGATGTTGACAGCGATAAAATGCGACAAGATTTTGAAACAAGTAGTGGCTTAGATTTATCTCATTGTTTCAATAATTGGGTTTTCAATCCGGGATATGCTCATTTCTCCATCGACTCGATGCAGGTAATACCCAACGGTAGCGTGAGTCAGGTGCAAGTGTTTGTTAAACAAAAAATAACGGGAGCGCCCAACTTATTTACCAATGTTCCATTGGAAATAACATTCATGAATGATAACTTCAATACACACACTTCGGCTGTAACAATGAGTGGCGCATCTGCTTCTTTCAATATTAATGTTCCATTTGTGCCAACATTGGCAGGAATTGATTTAGAGGGTAAATTAAGCCTTGCCACAGTAACGCAGTACAAAACAATTAAAACAACAGGAGTGAACAATTTTCCTGATTTAAAAATCAACGTCAACATCAGTGGTGTTAGTGACTCTGCCTTTTTAATTGTGCAGCATCACTTTGCCGCTCCCGACCCGGTTGATCCATGGTCAGGTTATGTTATTTCTCCCAACAGATATCACAAAATTGATGGAATTTTTTCAGCGGGTTTCAAAGGTACAGCTACCATGATTTATGATGGCAGAAGTAACATGGCTTCCGGCAATCAGTATCTCGATAATCTTTTATTTACATCACCATATAATG
>JBILUU010000250.1:0-4686 GCA_044370815.1 Bacteroidia bacterium | reverse complement strand
GGCAATCATGAACTGCCCTTGCTCATCTTCTTACACGGTGCACCCGGCAGATGGTATGGCTATATCGATTATTTAAGCGACAGCTTTTTGTTGCAGCACTTTCAGATGATATCGGTAGATAGGCCGGGATATGGTTATTCAGGAGGAGGGATTGCTGAAACAAGCATTTCCTGTCAGGCTGAGTATTTACAACCAATGATTGATAGATTTAGCCATGTGCCAATTATACTTATTGGCAGAAGTTATGGTGGCCCAATTGCTTCCTTTATAACTGCTGTGAATCAATCAAAAGTGAAAGCCTTGTTGCTCATTTCAAATGCTGCAGATCCACGTCTTGAGAAATTTTGGTGGTTCTCAAAACCGATACAAAGTAAACTCGGAAAACTACTTTTTCGAAAATCTATCAATGTTTCTAGCGATGAAAAATTTTCACATCAAAATGAATTACAAGAGATGCTACCCAAATGGCAGCAAATTACCCAACCAACTATTGTATTGCAGGGAGGAAAGGATATAATTATCGATCCATACAACGGAAAATTTACAGATAGCATGCTTGTTAATGCACCTCATCAATATATTTTTCTTCCCCAAAACGGACATCTAATCAGCAATGAATCACCTCGACTTATAAAGGAATGTTTAATGGAATTATTACTTAAAATTTCGAAAGGATAAACTATCGTTTCCAAATTTTGTTTATTGTTGACTTTTCATTCACAACCGTTACCAAAAAATAAAAAATTGAGTTCAGAAGTATTAATAAGCATCAAGAATTTGTGTAAGCAATTTAACCAATTTACAGCGGTAAAGGACCTGGATTTGACTGTTTACAAGGGCGATGTATACGGCTTTTTGGGCCCAAATGGTGCCGGTAAAAGCACCACCATTAGAATGTTGATGGGATTGATACACCCTACTTCAGGAACTATTGAAATTTATGGAAAGCACTTGCAGGAGGAACGTAGTTTTATCCTAAGCAGCATAGGAGCAATTATTGAAAAGCCCGACTTTTACAATTATTTGAGTGGCATTCAAAATTTAGAGTTGCTGAACAAAATGCAACCTAAACAAGCAAGTCGTGATGATTTATATCGATTGCTTGAGTTGGTTGGGCTTAAAGGGCGAGAAAAAAGTAAAGTTAAAACATACTCTCAAGGTATGAAACAAAGACTTGGTTTTGCACAGGCGCTGATGCACAATCCAGATTTAATTGTCTTAGATGAACCAACCAATGGTTTAGATCCTCAAGGCGTAAAAGATGTGCGCGATTTAATCATTAAATTAAATAGGGAAGAAGGAAAAACCATATTGATTTCATCACATATTTTAAGCGAAATTGAAATCATTTGCAATCGCATGATTATCATTCAAAAAGGCAGTCGTATTGTAGAGGGTAGAGTAGATGAATTACTCAATAACAATGAGCTTCATGTAACGTTTGAATTTGACAACCACAATAGTGTACTACAATTTATTACTCAACACCCAACATTGCAATCAAAATTTATTGAGGTAGTTAACAATAGATTTCATTTTAACTTACTGAATAGCGAGGTGGCATCTGTCAATAAGCTTTTTATTGAAAATGGCTTTGCTGTGAAATCATTAATTCCTATGCGCTCTCTGGAGGATTACTTTTTAAACCTTACCTGATTAAAATTTATTTAACTCACACAAATACCTATCATAGCCCTGTCAAATGTCATCATTGTTTATTAATTTAATTCAGACCGAACTGCATAAAATTTTTCGTAAGGGCAGAAGCTACGTGGGTTTTGGTGCTATTGCTTTTATTGTTATTGTCATACAAATTGCACTGTATGTTGATGGTGAAAGTTACCTCGATTTAGGTACACAAACCTTAAAAGAATCATTTGCTTTTCAGGGAAACTTGCTGAACGGCTATTTGAGCGTTTACATCATACTCAGTAGCTTATGGATTCACATACCTTTCCTAATTGCGCTTGTAGCAGGCGATTTAATTGCAGGTGAAGCATCAACAGGTACCCTGAGGGTGTTGCTGATTAGACCAATCAGCCGAATACAGTTGATTATGGCAAAGTTTACCGCTATACTTTTATATGTTTTGACTATTGTATGCTTCATGGCTGTTTTGAGTTTAGGCACTGGGCTATTGATATTTGGCGAAGGAGATTTATTTGTGATGCGCGATATTATTTATGTTTTTGAGAGCAGCGATTCACTATGGCGCATTCTTGCTGCTTTTACATTTTCTTTTTTGAGTATGAGTATGATCGCTTCAATGTCCTTTATGTTCTCATCCTTTGTTGATAGTGCTCAGGGTCCTACAATCACCACCATGTCAATCATTATTGTGTTTATGATTATCAGCTCGGTAGATTTTAGTGTTTTTAGGGCTGTAAAACCCTTTATGTTTACCACCTATATGGGTGCCTGGCAGGAATTTTTTGCCGATCCTGTCAATTGGAGTAAAGTGTATCGTGCAGTTTTTGTATTGTTCTCACACATTGTAGTTTTTTTGGGTGTTACTTTGTGGCACTTTAACAGAAAAGATATCCTTACCTAACTAAAAGCGTATGCTCCCTAAATTATTTCAGTTTTTTTGTGTAACAATTGTAACCCTGATAGGATCTTTGCCAAGGGCAGTTGCACAGGACTTTAATCCACAACCATTGCTCGATAGTATTCAAGTAAAATTTGGCGGTGTGAAAGATTACAGTGCAGATATTAATATTAAAGTGAATGTATCTTTTTTGAAAATTCCTGTTAAGGAGGGCAAGTTATATTTTAAAAATCCCGATAAATTAAAACTTGTGAGTAAAGGTTTTGCCATGTTGCCCAAGCGTGGCATGAATTTTACTTTTAATGAGTTGTTTGAAAAGAAATATAATGTGATTTATGTTAAAAACGAATTAATCAACAAGGTTAAAAGTTATGTAGTAAAAATAATTCCGTTGGATGACAATTCAGATATTTTGCTCGCAACCCTCTGGCTCGATAGAAAAACACAAACAATCATTAAGGTTGATGCGGTATCAAAAAGTAATGGTAAGTTTATCACGCTATTTGAATACCCCGTCAAGCAAAATCCTTTTAGTTTACCCTCGCGGCTTACCTTTACTTTTGAGGTTACAAAAGCCAATCTTCCTATGGGCGTTACGGGCAACTTCGATGCCGAAAAAAAAGCTAAATCAAAAGACAACAAACCTGAACGTGCCACGCTTACTATTGGCTACAGCAACTATATTGTTAATCGTGGTATTTCAGATGCTTTTTTCAAAGAAGACAAACATAACGGTCAAAAATGAGTCCAATTTATCTTGATCACAATGCCACTACACCGGTTGCCACCGAAGTGTTAGAGGTCATGTTGCCCTACTTCACCCAACATTTTGGGAATGCTTCAAGCAAGTTGCACGCATACGGTTGGGTGGCTGAGCAGGCCATAGAAACCGCCACGCTTCAAATAGCAACGCTCATTAATGCGCAAAAAAATGAGCTGATTTTTACTTCAGGTGCAACCGAAAGTATCAATTTGGCACTGAAGGGTGCTACAAATTTTTGTGGCAAAGCTAAAAACCATATTGTAACCTGTGTTACTGAGCATAAGGCCATATTAGAAACTCTGGAAACAATATCAAAAAAAGGATTCGAGGTAACATTGCTGTCGGTAGACCGCTCGGGACGTATCGATTTAGATCAACTGAATGAAGTTTGCCACGACAAAACACTCATGGTTTGTATGATGCACGCCAATAACGAAACAGGCACTGTTCACCCTATCAAACAAATTGGAGAAATTGCTCACCAACATGAAGCTTTATTTTTTTGTGATGCCACTCAAAGTGCCGGTAAAATGCAGATAGATGTGCTTGATGAAGGTATTGATTTATGCTGCTTTTCGGCACATAAATTAAACGGACCAAAAGGTGTTGGTATTTTATATGTGAAAGATGATGCCCGAAAAATTAGCTTAACTCCGATGATAGATGGAGGCGGTCAGCAAAGAGGACTGAGAGGCGGAACCTTAAATGTTCCCGGCATTGTAGGTTTTGGAAAGGCCTGCGAACTAGCCGAGAAAAATAGATGGGAAAATGGCGTTCAAATCTCAAGAATGCGCACCATTCTCGAACAACAAGCTACACTTTTTCCAGATGTTTTCATTAATGGCGATATCAGGAACAGGTTATTCAACACCACCAATATTTGTTTTAAAAACAAACAAGCAGCAGCAATTTTCAAAACCCTAAAACAAGTTGCCGTGGCCAATGGCTCTGCCTGTGCATCTGCCAATTCAGGTGTATCTCATGTGCTATTAGCTATGGGATTAACAGAACAAGAAGCGGGATCATCAGTGAGATTTAGCTTTGGCAGCGGCAATACCTTGGAAGAGGTTCACGTGGTAATTGACCTGCTGGCCAAGCTCTATGAATAAATTATAAGCTAAAGCCCATTTGAACCCAAATTAAGCAATAGGAGATTTGGAAAATCGAACTACTTGCTTTAGTTGGGTTAATCTCGATATAGAAAATGTTATCAGATTTGTAATACCAATTGCATTTATTTTTTAGTGCAATTAAACCCGAATTAATCAGTAGAAGTTACGCATGTAACGCACCAGTGATTTTATGAGGGAAATCCCGCTTAGCAGGTGTTTTCAATCCATTGAACCAATGGATTGAATTACAGCTGTTTTAGCGA
>JBILUU010000249.1:0-4700 GCA_044370815.1 Bacteroidia bacterium | reverse complement strand
AGATGGCGTTTTTACCGAAAAAATGGGAGCATTGAAATGGAGGGCAATTTTGAAAATGATTTGCAGCAAGGCAGTTGGACAAACTACTTTGAGAACGGGAAGTCAGAGTCTACAGGATTTTACAAGAACGGTCAAAGCGACAGCACTTGGACATTTTATTATCCCAAAGGACAATTATGGCGAAAAGGAAATTTTAAAAATGAGCTTAAAACAGGCAAATGGCAAGCGTTCTATGAAACGGGGCAACTCTTTTATGAAGGTATTTTTGAAGCAGGCATGGAGGAGGAAGTTTGGGTTTCTTATCATCAGAATGGAAATAAAAAAGATGAAGGCACATACAGCAAAGGTATTATGGACAAGCAGTGGCAAGGTTGGCACGATAATGGAACACTTAAATATAGTGGCAATTATATTGCCGGAAAAAAAGATAAGCTTTGGTTATACCAGTTTAGCAGCGGTAAAAAAGAAAAAGAAATAACCTATTTCAAAGGTGAAGAAGATGGACTTTCGAAAAGTTACTTCAATAACGGTAATCTAAAGGAGGAAGGCACCTTTAAAAAAGGAAAACGCAATGGAAAATGGACATTCTATTATGAAAAGGGAGGGAGGTTTGAGGAGATTGAATACAAGGAAGGTAAGGCAAATGGCAGCATTATAAGCTATTATGATGTTGGCACCATTATGGATAAGGGTAGTTTTAAAGATGGAAAAAAAGATGGGAAATGGGAAAGTTACGACCGTAAAGGGAAAATATACAAGGTGCTATTTTATAAGGATGGCGTGTTACAAAAATGATTATAAAATGAACTTTTCTTGCGAGTTATAATTTTTTGTACAGTTGCATGATTCCATCAATCATGGCATTCCATGTAAAATTATTTTTCTCCCGCTTCACATTTTTCACCATTTCTTCTTCTCTGCTTTCGAGATAAAAATCCTTGATATAAGAAGCAATTTGTTTAGGGTCCTTTTCGGCAACATAACCACATTGTTGATGAGGCACCATTTCGGCAAGGCCGCCAACATTGGTTACTAGCATAGGTCGTTCAAAATGATATGCAATTTGTGTAACACCACTTTGCGTGGCAGTATGATAAGGTTGAACAATTAAATCGGCTGCACAAAAGTAATACTTTACCAAATCGCTATTGATGTAGTGCGTGTTTAAAATAATGTTGTTTTCGATTGCCCCATCTTGGATAAGTTGTAAGTATGGTTCGGGGCTTTCATAAAATTCTCCGGCCACCACAAGCATGATATTCAGCTTTTTCAACTGCTCATCTGCCATTGCTTGCAGCAATAAATCGAGACCTTTATATTGTCGGATAAATCCAAAAAAAAGTATATAATGCTTGTTGGGACTTAGCTTTAATTTTTGCTTGGCTTCCAGCTTACTTACCTTTTCGCCAAAGGTGTCGTAAATTGGATGAGGAATAAAAGATTTGTAAGGATTATCGGTAAACCTATTTAAATCATTGAGCACCGCTTTTGACATGGCAATGAAAGCATGACATGATTTTACAAAGTATCTTGTAAATAATACATCACCAAATCGCTTTTCGTGAGGTATTACATTATCGGTAATGGCAATAATTTTGATATTAGAATTGAATTTTAGGATACGCATCATCGTTCCCAAACACGGCCCCATAAATGGAAGCCAATATCTTACAATTACCAAATCGGGCTTTTCCTTTTTAATCTTGAATGCACTGATTATCCAATTGAATGGATTGACAGAATTGATGATTGTTTTTATATGTAAATCGTTAGGAGGAGCTCCCGTATCGAATTGAGAGGTTCCCGGAAAAAGAATGGAAGGATACTGCAAAGAAAAAGAATAAATCTTTGTATCATAACCTGCCTTAGAAAACTCTCTGCAAAGCGACTCATTGAAGTTTGCGATGCCGCCACGAAGAGGAAATGCAGGACCTACAATAATAACTTTCAAAGCTACCGGTAATATTACTTGTTAAAGTCTCGCAGTTTAAGCGCAGTAAGCACTTTTTTCGTGTATAACGGAAAATCTCCGTTAATCATCCAAGCATAATACGAGGGTTCATTTTTAAGCACTTCGCTAACTGCTTTGCCCGCATGTTTACCAAAATTAAACACCTCTATACCTTTGTCGTTGTAAATGATTCGGCCGGCTAGGTCAACATTGCGGTTGATATTGGTAAAATCATGCAACATTTTTACGTCATTTTGTACTGGTTTTGATTTTACACCATTCTTATCCTCAAACTCGGCATCTTTGTATTTTTCAAGCTGTGCCATTAGCACCTCGTACGTGGCACTTACATCGGCCTCAGCAGAGTGGGCGTTGATGATTTCCTTGTTGCAATAAAATTTATAGGCCGCCTTTAATGTTCTTTGTTCCATTAAATGAAAAATATTCTGCACATCTACAGTTTTTCTATTTTCAATATCAAAATCAATTTCGGCACGTAAAAACTCTTCCACTAAAATTGGAATATCGAACTTATTTGAATTGTATCCGGCCAAATCACTGTTGCCAATAAAATTAGCAATTGTTTTTCCAATTTTTTTAAATGTTGGCATATCGGCCACATCATGATCATAAATGCCATGAACCATTGATGATGCAGCAGGGATAGGAATTTCAGGATTAACGCGCTGCTCTAATTTTTCTTTTGTTCCGTCAGGCATCACTTTGATAATACAAATTTCTATTATTCTATCAGAAGCCACATTTACACCTGTGGTTTCCAAATCAAAAAAAGCAAGTGGTTTAGTTAGTTTTAGTTGCATTAAAAAAGTATTTTCTAGTAAATAAGTTATTTAGGCTTTGAGGCAGGGGTTGCTTTCTTTTGATTGGTTCCATCAGATTTTACCGGAGCTACGTTTTTTTCTGTTGTCTTGCCTTTTGTAGTGTTTTTTCCATCCTTTCCTTTCTCTCCTGCTTTGGTGGGAGGTGCAGCAAAGAGAGGTTCCAACTCGAAGGTCATTGGAATAATCTCTGTGTATTTTTTTCTGTTATCAACAGTAATCTCCTTCGAGAATTTTTTATGTGCGGGGCAATTCACCACAATTTCGTATTTGCCTGCATCGAGTGCGATTGCTACCTTGCCGTTACGATAGGTTTTATATTCACCTTGTTTGTTGTTGGTTGGTAAATAATTCACAATTACCTCAGCATTAACACCAGCTTTTCCGGTATCGGCACTGGCGATTATTTTTGCAGAAATTACAGAAAGTTTTGGTGGCACATCTTCAAACACCACTCGATACAAGTCAAAGTCGCCATTACTATCTTCTCTAACAGCCGATATATAGGCACTTCGACCACTCTCCATGTAGCATATAGTCATGTTGTTGTCAGGCGTATTAATGGGATAACCAATGTTTACGGGCTCTTTATATTTTTGATTAACACTGTCCCAATCTGCTTTGAATACATCAAAACCACCCATGCTATTGAAACCTTCAGAAGCAAACAAGATAGCCTTTCCATCATCAACTATGATTGGAAAATCTTCTCCATAAGGAGTGTTTAGCTCCTCAATATTAACTGGCTTTCCCCATGTTCCATCAGGTAGTTTCTTTGAAATCCACAAGTCGGATTCACCTTTTCCCTCGGTTCTAAAACTCGCGTAAACCAGTGTGTTTCCATCCGGACTAATAGAAGCTGCAGACTCAACCTTGCTTGTATTAATTACCTCCCCTAAATCAACACCTAAACCAAAACCGCTTTTCTCAAATTGCGAAAGGTAAATATCACCGTAGGTATCTTCGTGGTCAATGTATACTAGCATTTGTTTGCCATCGGCACTTAAGCCCACAACTTCCTCATCATACTCGGTGTTTAGCTTGGCATTTACACCCTTTGCTTTGGTCCAAGCAGAATTTTTCCATTCAGAAATGTACATTTCAGACGTATAATAACCATCAGGGTCGATAATACCGCCCGTGTTTCCGGGTCTTCTTGTGGTAAATACTATAAATGATTCATTGGTAGGTAAAAAAGGATAATAATCAGCATATTCTGAATTTACACGTTTACCAAGGTTTTCGAAGGAAACATTCAATGGCTTCTTCACCACTTGTTTTGCATTGTTACATTGTGCAATAAATAGGTTTGATTGCTCGATATCTAATTTCTTTTTAGGATTTAATTCAATGAATTTATTGAATGCCCCTATGGCCTCATCAAACATCATCGCTTGATGGTATGCTTGCCCCAAATCAAAATAATACTCATTGGATGTTTTTTCTGAACGAAAATACTTTTCGAGATAAGTGTACGCTTTGGTTTTTACTACATTGGTTTTAAGCATGCATATGCCAACACGAAGATTATATTCAGGATTGTTTTCATCTTTTTGTATCAATAACTGGTAAGCGCGCAATGCGGATTTATAATTTTTTGCAGCATATTGTTTTGCAGCGTTTTCTTTTGGGTCAATATCCTCTTGGGCAAACACGTTGGCAATCCCAAATGTAAAGAAAAAGCATGTAAATAAAATGAGTAGCTTTCTAATCATCATATAAAAAAATTAATTCGAGTATGTTACAAATATATTGTTTACATTTTAATTCCGATTAAATTATTGATTAAATTTCTACTCCTGTTTTGAATACTAAAAAACATACTCAATTCTTATTTTTAATCCCCAATTTGACTGGTTAAACTTCATTTAATTTTCGAGTAAAAGTATTTTCAAGACAAATAACATAAT
>JBILUU010000248.1:0-4708 GCA_044370815.1 Bacteroidia bacterium | reverse complement strand
AGGTTATTCACTATAGCGCTATCAATAGCTTCATTCAAATTGATCGGTGTTTGCGCTCCTGCAATTTGAGTTGAAAGCATACCTATTCCAAAAGTAAAAAGTATGGCAGCGCTTGAAGTAGGAGCAGTAATTTTTTTTAAGCCAAACTTGGCATATAAAATTGGTAAAACAAAAAGCGTTAAGCACGTAGCAATCAATAATCCTCCAATCACCACTGTTGCCAAAGGTCTTTGTACCTCTGCACCCGATCCGTTGCTCAGTGCCATCGGTAAAAATCCAAGTGAGGCCACGAAGGCAGTCATTAATACAGGTCTTAATCTTGCTTTTGTGCCTGCTAAAATTATTTCATTAGCATCATTCATTCCATTTTGTTTCAAGCGATTAAATTCAGCAATCAATACAATGCCATTAAGCACAGCAACACCAAACAATGCAATAAAGCCAATTCCTGCCGATATACTGAAGGGCATATCGCGCAAAAATAAAGCATAAATACCACCCATTGCTGATAGAGGAATAGCTGAGTAAATCAGCAGACTTTGTTTAACTGAACCAAAAGCAAAGTATAAAAATAAAAAGATGAGCACCAGTGCAATTGGCACGGTAATGCCAAGTCTTGCTTTGGCTGCATTCAAATTTTCGAATGAACCTCCATAAGTAATATAGTAGCCTGCCGGAAACTTTATTTGTTGATTTACCTTCTTTTGCAACTCGTTCACAATAGTTTCCACATCTCTTCCTCTTGTGTTGAATCCTACAATAATTCTGCGTTTGGCATCTTCTCTTTGAATTTGATTAGGACCTTCCTTAATAGCAATTTGAGCAAGTTGTATCAGTGGTATTTGATTGCCTTTATTGGTTTGAATGAGAATATTTTTTACATCTTCCATATTTTTTCGTTGTGTATTTTTAAATCTTAGTACCATATGATAATGTTGCTCTCCTTCATAAATCATTCCTGCACTTTGTCCGGCAAGCGAGGTGTTTACTACTTTATTGATTGCTTCAATACTTAAGCCATATTGAGCGATAGCTAATCTATTATACTCAATAATAATTTCGGGCATACCCGCAACTGTTTCAACAAAAACATTTCTTGCACCTTCAATAGTACCGGCAATTTGTCCGAGTTGATAAGCATAATGGGCAAGTGTATCCAAATTCTCCCCAAATATTTTACAAACCACATCTTGTTTAGCACCGGTCATCAGCTCATTAAAACGCATTTGTACAGGATATTGAAAACTACAAGTTACACCCGGTATTTCATTTAGTTGCTGATTCATTTTTTCTGCCAGTTCAGCAAATGATTCAGCAGAGGTCCACTCACTTTTATCTTTCAAAATTACCATCATGTCAGCAGCTTCCAATGGCATTGGATCACTAGGTATTTCTCCACTTCCAATTTTTGTTACTACTTGTATTACTTCTGGAAAACGTGTTTTTAAAATATGAGCAGCTTTTTGTGAACGTTCAATGGTGGTATTCAAATTACTGCCCGGCAAAACTCTGAATTCGATAGCAAAATCGCCCTCTTCTAAAATTGGGATGAATTCTCCGCCAATACGTGAAAGTATAAATATAGCCAATGCAAAAAGTACCACCACAACACTCAAAATAAATTTCGGCAGTTTAAGCGATTTGAAGAGTAGCTTCACATATAATTTTTCGAGTGATTCCATTAACCTGTCTGAGATATTTTTCTTTGATTTTATTTTTCTGCTTAGTACCAATGCACTCATCATAGGCACATAGGTGAGCGATAAAATAAAAGCCCCTGTAAGCGCAAATACAACTGTTTGAACCATTGGTTTAAACATTTTGCCTTCTATGCCCGATAAAAAAAAGATGGGCAGATACACAACCAATATAATGATTTGGCCAAATACAGCGCTATTCATCATTCTGCTTGCAGAGTTTTTTACTTGCTCATTCATTTCTGTGAGGGAGTAATCTCTACTTTGATTCTTTTTATGTTGGTGTAAACTATGTAATACTGCTTCCACAATAATGACTGCACCATCTATAATCAAACCAAAATCAAGTGCACCCAAGCTCATCAAATTTCCACTTACACCAAAGGCATTCATCAATATCACAGCAATGAGCATCGATAAAGGAATAACTGATGCTACCAACAGTCCGGCTCTGATGTTGCCAAGAAAAATGACAAGTACAAACAATACAATCAGCGCCCCTTCTAGCAAATTGGTTTCAACGGTGCCTATGGCATTATTGACCATTTTAGTACGGTCTAAAAAGGGTTCAAGGATTACTCCTTCTGGAAGTGTTTTTTTTATTTGCTGTATTCTGTCTTTTATATTTTGAATAACGATACTGCTATTTTCATTTTTAAGCATCATCACTACCGCTCCTGATACTTCTCCTTCATCATTGTAGCATAATGCACCGTAACGTGTTGCGTGTCCAATGTTTATTTCTGCCACATCGCGCAACAAAAGTGGCGTGCCGCTGCTGTTGTTCTTGATAAAAATATTTTCAATATCTTGTTTCGTTTTAATAAGTCCCTCACTTCTGATATAAAGCGCCACCGGTCCTTTTTCGATATAGGCACCACCTGTATTTTGATTGTTATTTTCGAGGGCGGTAAATATTTCTTCCACACTTACATTAAAGGCCTGCAATTTAGATGGCTCAACAGCAATTTCATACTGTTTGAGTTTGCCACCAAAACTACTCACATCGGCAACACCCTTAACTCCAAGCAGCTGCCTACGTACCACCCAATCCTGAATCGACCTCAAGGCCATGGCATCGTATTTATTTTCATATCCAGGAGCCGCCCTTAGTGTGTACTGATATATTTCACCCAAACCGGTGGTAATGGGACCAAGTGATATACTAGCCATACTTTTAGGAATATCACTTTGAACAGACAACAATTTTTCGCTAACCTGTTGCCTTGCCCAATAAATATCCACATCATCATTAAATACAATCGTAACTAAAGATAGCCCAAAGCGTGAGAAACTTCTTATTTCTTGAATGCCTGAAATATTACTGTTGGCCATTTCAATTGGAAAGGTAACGAGTCGTTCAATATCAGTAGCACCTAGTGATGGGGCTATGGTGATGACCTGCACCTGATTGTTGGTAATATCAGGTACAGCATCAATAGGCAGCTGTGTTAATTGATAACTGCCATAACCTATCAAGGCAAGAACGAATAAAGCGATGATAAGTTTGTGATGCAGAGAAAAGCTAATAATCTTATTGAGCATAACGATACCTCCTTTTTAAATTGTTGGTGATTGTAGCAGTAGCAATCGTATGTTTCGATTTGCTAAAAAAAAATTTCATAAGTAAATAAAGTAAAACACAGGCATTGCTGCATCTGTATTGAATAAACGATAAGATGTAGGTTGGTCGGACAGATAACTATAGTCCTAAAAAAAATATCAGGCCTTCGGGGGCTGAAAAATACGATTCAGATTGCTGTTGGGAATAAATTGTTCGATGTATGTCACATGCTCAATTTCTGATGCAATCATTGTTGATAGCTTTACAGATTCGGGTAAGGTAAATGCAGTACTTAAATGCACGTGACCAATATCTCCGGAATGATTGAGTGGAAGGGAATTATGCGCTATATCAGCATCATTTACATCACTAAAATAATGCATCACAATAAAATCAAAAAAGGAAAGATGACCACTTTCTTTTTTAGCATGATGCTGAAAATGTTCAATCAACAATGGTATTCTTGCCACATCTTCAAAGAAGGTACAATTTGTTATTAGTTGAAGTGAAAGAAATATCGATAACAATAATTTCATTCCACAAATTTATAAAAAAAATTATTTGAAATAAATTCGCGAAGGGATTAAACCAACCCTGAAATCTTTGACTGAAACACCTTTCGAATTGTAACAATAGATTTTTCCTTTTTGAATATAGTCAACAGCATCGGCTGCAAATATTCTTCCTGTTTTTGGCTCAATGCTCATTCCGTAAAAGTTTTTATCATTGCCGCTAATGAGTGGTGTATTGGGCAGTGTTTGTGCATCAACAGGAAGTTGATAAATATGTTTGTTGATATAGTAAAGGGTGTCATGTGTATCATTAATAGACAGGCGCATAGGGGCATTGTTTAACGGAAAATCCATTCTTTTTTCGATGCTGTTAGTTTGAGGATTAATACAGCAAAGCGCTCCGGGTTTATTCATTGTTGCATCTCCCTGACACAGCACCCATAGTTTACCATTTTTGTCTTCTACCAAACTTCCCGGAGATTGCGCTAAAACAAGACTGTCTTCCAAAACATCACTTGCAGTATTAACGATATATAGTTTGTCATTTTTCATATTGGTAATATAGGCCTTACCATACATCATATGCATTTCTTCAGTCCAGCCATGTATGGCAATTTCACCTTGCCTGGTATTATTGCCCAAATTTATGATACTTACCCTGTGACTTTTAAAATCGCTAACATATGCTTTTGAATTACTTACAGGTATAATATATCTTGGAGAAACCAAACCTGTGATAGAAGATTTTCTTTCAAAATTTTCAGGGTTTACAATTTCAATTTTCTGAGAGTTATTTACTATCACGTAATACCACCCGTTTATCAAACTCATGCTTTGGCAAACATCGCCTAAATTATTTTGATTAACCTGCTTGTACAAATCTTCAATAACAGTTTCATCATCGGGGTTATAGTAACTTATACTGGCGTTCCCAA
>JBILUU010000018.1:0-16147 GCA_044370815.1 Bacteroidia bacterium | reverse complement strand
TTTAAATTCAACTTCTAAATAATCGAACGCCTTTCATTATATTTTTCTTAACGCCATTTTCACAAGGCCAACATTAATTTTTTTTAAACACCACTTTACAATGAAACATGTTAGCTATTTATTTCTATTGCAAACGCATTATTGGAATTTGGGTTTAATGATACAGAATAAAGAGTCCAATTTTATTGAACTGTAGGGGTGTCCTTCAATTTTTTTAAAGCCCGCTCGCAATAGCAGCAAAAAACAAAACCAAGCCAATACCACAGTAGGCAAGCGTGCCAAATAAAATTGGTTTTTTTCTCAACCTTATTTTTTCGCTCTTGTATCCTTCATAATACATTTTCCTGTTTACATTATCGGGAACACTCCCATAACGAGGGGGATCGGGATCCATGGTAAGCACAATAGGCGCTGCAATGCTTAAGCAGCCTACTGCTCCGCATGTCATCAAACCATATCCGGCTGCATTAAAATCTCTTTTTGCCTGCTCCTGCCCTTTCATAAAGCTTTGCTCCCCATCTAACATATCTTTACTAGCATTTGATTGGTTATACAGTGATGAAAATGTTGTGCCTTTATTAATTGCATAATCGGGAGACAGGGTATCTGCTTGGTTTTTTAAGGTGTCAGAGGGTTGATTGAAGTTACCTAAGCTATCATTTTGTGTGATTGAAACCGTAACGTTTAACAAAGTATCGTACTTAATTGTGTCAGATAGCCCAGTTGCCGATGCATGATTTTCTTTCTTATTCTCTGACTTATCAGAAACATGCTCCGTTGAAAAATATATTTTACCTTTTGCGAAGTAGTAATTTTTATCGCTATACCCTTTAATTTTTAAGGTCCCCTTTTTAACGAAATAAAAGCCACCCTTCATCACTTGGGTTACATATCCTTTTTTATAATTAGCAAATAAATCATACGCTTGAAACGCTATCAAAGCCTTGTTTTGAAAAACAAGCAAATACCTTTCATACTCAATACGACTAAGTTCTGATAGGGCCATATCGTGCAAAGAGTTCGATTGCAAATACTCTACTTTTTCATTCTCAATTTTCCAAACCTCAGCATTTTTGATGACACTGCTTGTGGTAATGATATCGCATTTTTTCTTAAGCAGCGAATCAGGAAAAGCCATTTGAGCCAATGAGTTTTGTGATATCAACAGCAGCACTACAAGAATTGATTTTACAACTGCTTTCATGATTGACACTACTTTTGTTTGTTGATGTTAAATCCAAAAGAAATACCATACAAAGAGCCTGTTTTGCGCGGAGAGAAAAAGAAATTTACTGGAATATTTAAGTAGCCCGATCTAAATGTTTTACCAACACCAATTACTAATGAAGAGGTTAGTTTAAGGTCACCTCTTGAATCGGGTCGTGAAACAATGGTGTACGGAATTTTTGCAACAGGATTTAAGGAGTCTACGGGTAATTCGTTCTCTAAATACCACTTACCTACCGGTCCGTAAAGTCCATTATCGTCATAAAAACCATCGGCCACCCTAGAAATTAAGAATGACGGGCCAATAGCAAACTCTATCCCAGTTTTGGAGTTTCTGAATCCGTTGAGCAAAGATAAAGAAGGCACAAATCGGCCTGTTTCAAGCCCAGAACCTAGAAAGATAAACTCTATGAGGCCCTGAAAATTTCCGGCACTTAAGTATTTGAATTCTTGTTGCCATCCAAACTGACTCATTACCGGAAACATATCAAATCCACCATTTTCTCTCGACTCCCTTAATCTTTTACCATTATCGCCAGCGGTAAAACCTACTCCTATTCTTGGACCATTTAATTTGAGCAATGTTTTGGGAATTACTTGTGTTTCATTATAACTTACCAACTGATCTTCAATTTGCTTGTCGGTAGGTATATCGTGTAACTTTTGCAGGGTAATCCTAACCATTTGCTGAATTTCTGTTTGCAGATTGATGAACTCAACCAACTGCGTTTTTTCGAACTGCTCTGTTTTGATATCATACAAGCTGAATGAAACAATTATTTTTTCGGCAATGCGCTGCACCGAACCGCTCAGTGTTTTATCGCAGTTGAGCAACTTCCCGGCATTAATTTGACAAGACTTACCAAGACACTCATCTACATTAATTTTGTTTTTTACGAGCACTTCGTTTTGATCATATCGATCAATGATTTCGTACTTGTTTATTTTTTCGAGTTCTATTCTCACCAAGGAATTTAATTCATCTTTTGAGTTGACAATTCCTTTAGCATCAATGCCAAGAATGGAAATCTTTGTTTTAGTTTGCGCAAATGCATTAGCTTGAAAAGTTAGGAAAGCAACTAAAACCAATAGTTTTTGAAGGAGTGTATTTTTCATAGCCATTTTTTTACAAAGTTAATCCTATAACAAATCGAAATAACACGTTTTTTATGATAATAATCATATAATTTTTACCCATAAACACGCTCTGCCTATATCATGGGGAGCCCATATGGCCTGATTAACTATAGCAATGCTTCAATAATTTTTTCTACCGAATACCCATCGGCCTCAGCCTTGTAGTTTCTAACAATACGATGGCGCAGTACAGACAAAGCAACCGCCTTTACATCATCAATATCGGGCGAATATTTACCGTTAATCATAGCATGACATTTAGCCCCTATCACCAAGTTTTGTGAGGCGCGTGGTCCTGCTCCCCACGATAGGTAATCTTTTACAAGGGCCGGAGCGATATCTGAGTTAGGACGCGTTTTAACAACAAGCTTTACAGCGTACTCCATCACATTATCGGGCACTGGAATTTTTCTTACTAAATCTTGATAAAACAATATTTCTTCAGCATTTAGTATTTTATTAAGTTTAGGCTTGTGGTCTTGTGTGGTGCTTTTCACAATAGCCAACTCTTCTTGAAAGCTCGGGTAATCGAGCCATACGCTGAACATGAAACGATCTAATTGCGCTTCGGGCAAGGGATAAGTTCCCTCTTGCTCTATCGGGTTTTGTGTGGCCAATACAAAAAACGGATTGCCTAATGCATAGCGCTTTCCGGCTACTGTTACCGATTTTTCTTGCATGGCCTCGAGCAAAGCTGATTGTGTTTTGGGAGGTGTTCTGTTAATCTCATCTGCCAATACAATATTTACAAATAAAGGCCCCTTGATGAATTTAAAATTACGCGTGTCGTCTAAAATTTCGGATCCTATAATATCTGAGGGCATTAAATCGGGGGTAAACTGTATACGACTAAATTCGAGTCCCAGCGCATCGCTGATAGTATTTACGAGCAATGTTTTAGCTAAGCCCGGTACACCTATTAACAAGCAATGTCCGCGACTGAAAATAGAGATTAAAACATCTTTGACAATATCTTGCTGACCAACTATTACTTTGGCAATTTCCTGATTAAGGGCCTTGTATTTCTTTACAAATTCGTCTACTGCTTCTACGTCCGATTTCATGGGTTGAATAAATTATAAAAATATTATTGTTTTTGTTGTTCCGATTTGCTCAATGGTTCATCAAACCAATCGTATTTCAATTTGCATTTTCTGAACTCATCATCAATTTTTACATAGGTAAGAGCTCTTCTTTTTTTAACCCAACTCTCGACCGTTTTTTGTTGCTTTTTTGCCAAAGCTACGTTCTGTAATTTTTGATAGTCCTCCTTTAAATTGGCCTTATGCGGTTCTGTTCTTTCCTTAAGATACAGTATTCTGTAGGCTTGTTTCCCATCATTAGTTGTAAACTTTACCGGTGCCGAAATTTCACCAACCTTTAACTTATCTACCGTAAAAAACAGGCCCGCATCCATTTCACTTGTTTCAAATCTGGTAGTTCCGCTGTTTTGATTGACGAGCGTTCCGCCATTATATTTAGTTTCGGCATCATCTGAAAACCTATTAGCGGCATCTTTAAAATTCAGCTTTTCTTTGTCGATAACTAATTTAACCGAATCGAGATATTGTTGGGCTTTCAGTAAATCGCTATTAAGCACTTTGGGCACCATTAAAATGTGGCGGAGGTTAGCTTGCTCTCCCCTTCTTTCAATCATTTGAATGATATGAAAACCAAATTGAGATTCAATCACAGGAGATACATCCTTTCCTTGTAATCCAAAACCTGCAGCAGAAAACTCAGGCACAAGTTCGTTGCGCGTTTTAAATCCCAGCTCTCCACCGTAAGCGGCAGAGCCATCTTCGGAATACAATACGGCCAAAGCAGCAAAGTCTTCACCGGCTACTATACGGTCTCTTAACTTTTGAAGTTTTTCTTTTACTGCCGCCTTTACTTCTTGATTAACTGGCGGGCGTTTCACAATGTGGCAAATTTCTACCTCGCTATTAACCATTGGTAAACTATCTTTGGGAATGGTGTTATAAAATGCGCGCACATCAGCAGGCGTAACTTTTACATCTTGTGTAATTTTTCCCTGCATGGTTTTGGCCAGTAAAATCTTTTGTAAATCCTCTTTGTATTCGGCCTTGAGCTCTGCAATACTTTTGCCCATAAACTCTTCCAATTTTTTTTCGGAACCGGCTTGTGCAATGTAATAGCGCATACGCTGATCTAACTCCCCTTCAACTTGTGCTTCGCTTACTGTAACACTATCGAGCTCGGCTTGATGCACCAATAGCTTCTGAAATAGCAGTTCTTCTAAAATATTGCATTCATCGATGGGTAGCGAATCGTTTCCTTGTGATTTTAATTGCTGTAATTGATTGTCAATATCTGACTGAAGAATAAGGTTATTGCCCACCACAGCCACTACCTGATCGATAATTTTCCCCTTGGGCTGGCCGTATGTGGTAAAAGTACCACACATTAGCAATGCAACAAAAAATAACCTTAACACTGTCATGTAACTTTATAAAAGAGCGGTAAAGATACATTTAGCAGTCGATTTTTAGTAATTTCAAATGTAAAATATGCTAAAAGCTTGGGCGATTTGTTTCTATGGTTGAGTTTTTTAACCCAAATAAACTACAATATATTTGCTTTTAGTGTTACTCCTTAAAAATCTTTGTTTTCATTAATCCCCGCTTATTTAAAAAATACTGCATGGCTGTAATCATGCAACCGGTACCGTAGGTTACGCTTCTGCGGAAGTTAATCGAGCTTGATTCCTTTTCATATTTGGTGGGGCAGGTTACCTCTGCAATGGTATATCCTTCATAGCATAGTTGGGCTAGCATTTGGTTATCAAAAACAAAATCATCGCTATTGTGGTGATAGTTAATTTTCTTGAGTGCATCTGTGCTAAAAGCCCTGTAGCCGGTGTGATACTCTGATAACTTTTGACCCATCAACAAGTTTTGTGTAAAGGTCATTAACCTGTTAAAAACATATTTGTAGAAGGGCATACCGCCCTGTAAAGCACCTTTTCCTAAAATACGCGAGGCCAATACTACTTCATACACACCCTCGGCAATTACTGAGCTCATGGCACGTATCAGTTTAGGTGTGTACTGATAATCGGGATGGAGCATTACAACAATATCTGCATTTAGCGTTAAAGCATAGTCATAGCATGTTTTTTGATTGCCACCATAACCTCTGTTTTTTTGATGTTGCAACACATGTTTGATGCCTATTTTTTTAGCTGTTTCTACGGTATTATCTGTACTTGCATCATCTGTTATCACCACCTCATCAACAATATCCATAGGAATTTCATGATAGGTTTTTTCCAAAGTTTTTGCGGCATTGTAAGCAGGTAACACCACCACTATTTTTTTATTGTTCAGCATTGTTGGTTATGGTTTGATATATAAATCGATGAACTTGGTTTCAATCATTACTTTTTTGTATGAGCTGTCTGCTGCTTCTCCTTTTGGTATAATAACATAGCGCCTGTTTTCGGTAATAAAATCTGAACTGATGTATTTGTACCTGATGAGGTAATTTTGCAGACTCCAATTATCAGCTAAGGTACGGCTAACTCCGGCTATTTCTCCTTGAGGAATAATGGGCAACATTAAATATACATCATGCAATAAATCATTATCACGCTTGGTTTTGTTGTATTGCGATGCCGTAAAAACAACCCCCGAAACCATCAGCATGATGCTTACCAACTGCCATCTTGCATAAAGTTTTTGATTTGCCTTTAATTGTTGTACAAACACCTCCACAACCGGTGCCGCCATAAGCGCCAAAGCAATGGCAAAAAACGGTAGCGCTGTTACCAAATAAAAACCTCTTTGTTCTTTGGTTAACATCAGTGGCAATGCACCGCTGAGCCCAATCATAAAAAAACTCAATACCCCAGGTTTATTTAACTTTTTGAACTCTTGTGTTAAGTTATACTTTTTAGCAATTACTGATACTATTACTATCATACCAATTACCGGAAGTAGCTCACTAAAAAGTCTGTATAGCAAATATAGATGACTACCTGTGGTGTTGTGGACTCCTGTAACAAATGCCTTGCTCAATCTGTTTTCGAGGTACAATTGCAAACTACTTAAGCTGTTGTCAAACATTACAAAAATGAAAGCGTAAAGCATTGTAAAGGTCAACAGGCCAAACATGAACAATTTTATGCCGCGCCATATTTTTGGCTTCCCCTCAAAAAAGCTGAAAACCATTATGGCCACAATGGGGAACGAGCCCTGTATACCTTTTGTAAGCGTTGACAATACAACCGAAAGCGCTACTAATATCATCCATCCTATTTGCTTATTGAGTTTAGGCTCGTAATGGCTTTTAATGGTGAATAAAACTGCGGCTGTGGCAAATACTACCATCACTGTTTCTTCAACAAGATTTGCATATGCCCAAAAAACAACCGGTATAATCACATAAAAAAATATTGGAAGCCATGCAGTTTGATTACTCTCATCATCGTGTTTGTGCCATACTTTCCATACTTGCCGTAATAAGAAAACCTCCACACAAAGCATCACAAAACAAAAGAAGCGTTCCACATATAAACTACTGCCAAACACTTTAAAAAACAACGCCATTAACCCAAAATAAAGTGGGGGCTGCTCTCTAAAAACAACCATGCCGGCTTTGCTGTAATTGGGCTCCCAAAATGTTCCCAATCCTTGCGAAAGATTATGACTCACGCATACATACAAGGAGCCGTCCATAAACATACCATCCTGAATGAGCTGAGAAACAATAAGGAACAATATGACGGAAAAAGTAATCCCGTAAAAAGGGTTGATGTTGAGTTTCATAATTTTATACAAATGTATAATTTCTGTATCTAAGCAATGCAAAAAATCAAAAGCATATCTTTGCACACTGATAAAAAAAACACATGAGCAGAAGAGTAAGACTTAGATTTGCGCCAAGCCCAACAGGTCCATTGCACATTGGCGGTGTAAGAACAGCCCTTTACAGTTATTTATATGCCAAACAAAAGGGTGGTGATTTTTTATTACGCATAGAAGATACCGACCAAACGCGGTTTGTGCCGGGTGCCGAAGAATATATTATTGAATCGCTAAACTGGTGCGGAATAAAAATTGATGAAGGGGTTAGTGTTGGCGGAAAACATGAGCCATATCGACAAAGTGAAAGAAAAGAACTAGGCATTTATAAAAAATATGCCGAACAGCTCATTAAAAGCGGTCATGCCTATTATGCGTTTGACACTGCAGAGGAGTTAGACACAGCAAGAAAAACAGCAGAGTCCCAATCAGCATCTTTTTCATACAATACCCAAACTCGGGGCCAATTGCGCAACTCTTTGAGTTTGCCGGCCAGTGAGGTAGAAGCTTTGTTGGCAACCAATAGCTTTGTTATTCGCTTAAAAGTAAACGCTAATGAAGAAATTCATTTAAAGGATTTAATCAGAGGAGATGTGAAGTTTAACTCCAATATTGTTGATGATAAAGTGCTTTTAAAATCTGATGGTATGCCCACCTATCATTTGGCTCATATTGTTGATGATTATTTGATGGAAATTACACATGCTGTGCGAGGCGAAGAATGGTTGCCAAGTGCCCCTGCACATGTATTAATTTATCAATATTTAGGTTGGACAGACTTAATGCCACAATACGCTCATTTACCCCTATTGCTGAAGCCCGATGGCAATGGTAAGTTAAGTAAACGCGATGGCGACAGATTAGGTTTTCCGGTGTTTCCGTTAGAGTGGAAAGATCCATCAACTGGAGAAATATCTAGCGGCTATCGGGAGCGTGGTTATGAGCCCGAGGCCTTTGTAAACATGCTGGCTTTGTTGGGTTGGAACCCCGGAACAGAGCAGGAAATAATGAATATGAGTGAGCTGATTGAAAAATTTTCTTTTGAGCATGTACATAAAGCGGGCGCTAAATTTAATCCCGAAAAAACATTGTGGTTTAACACGCAATATGTGCACCACATGGATAATGATGTTTTGGGAAAAAAGCTTAAAAAACAAGTGATTGCAGCTTTAAATATCAAGGAAGATGACGTGCGTTTACAAAACGATTATTTATTTGCTGCTGCCGCCTTAATTAAACCGCGTGTTCATTTTACTTATGAGCTTTTTAATACTGCGAGTTACCTATTTGAGGCCCCAATAGCATATGATAAACAGGTCATAGAAAAGCGTTGGAAACCCGAGTTGCTATCTTTTTTTATACCGCTTGGAGATGATTTCAATGCCTTACAGGTATTTACAGCTGTAAATGCCGATGCACAGTTTAAGGCGACTGCCGCCAATGCAGGCATAAAACCGGGTGATGTGTTGCAGTTGTTGCGTGTGATGCTCAGTGGACAGGGCAGCGGTGTTGATTTGTTTGGCATGATTGCCTTGTTGGGAAAAACAGAAGTAAATGCAAGGATCAATAAAGCCCTTGCATCATTAAAAAAATAATTATAAAAATGATTTCGAATGGATAATAAACTCGATTTAATAAAAGACACACTAAAAAAGATTGAATCATCGATTCAGAACAACTCAATATGTGAATTAGAGAGTAATATTATAGAATTAAAGGATCTTTCCACAGGTAACGAATGGACTTCATTAAAACAAACTATTTGTGCATATTTAAATACTAGCGGTGGATACATAATTTGTGGTATTAGAGAACGGGACAAAAAGTTTTTTTACCCCGGCTTTAATAGAGACAATGAGAGTAAATTAATTGACCTTCGTACAAAGTTCTTCAAATCAGACAATAATCAACTCGTTGATCTTTCTGAAAATATTGATTTTGAATACGCAACACTGTTAAATGGTAGCCAAGAGTTAACTCTAGCTGTCATTTCGGTTCGGCCATTAAGCGAAGATCAAAAATATGTGCATTTTGAAGACGTTTATTACGAAAGAATATTAACTCAAGATAGACGAATTGGATCATCAAATATTCTCCGACAAAAGGAATACAAGCTTGAAATTGAAAACTCTAAAGAAATTAGTATCATAAATGAGGCTACTTTAGATAGCTTAGACATTGATAAAATAAACCAATTTATAATCAAAATAAATACATCTCGAGTTAAAGAAACCGTTAAAAAAGACTTGAACGATGCAAAAGATTTTTTGGAAAGAAGATATTGTATGAATAAGAATGGAAATTTAACTGTTTTAGGTCTGCTCCTATTTGGAAAAGAGCCATTTCAGTTTTTAGAATATAGATCTGAGGTTGACTGTTATTTTGAAATTGATAACTCTATCGGAAAAGATAAAAAATATTTCCAAAGTGATGTCTTAACTTTAATGGATGATGCTTTTTCATTCGTATGGGGGCATATTAAAGTTGGTAGAAGTTCTGTTGGTGGAGGAAGGAGCGAACCAGAGTTTTCAGAAAGTTTAATTAGAGAGGTAATAAATAACGCTCTTGCACATAGGGACTACACGATAAATAAATTTATCACAATCAAGATAAATCCTGGACAAGGTGTTGAAATTATTAATCCTGGAGCGTTTAAACAAAAAATGCTTATCAAAGATACTGAAACAGAATGCGAAATTAGAAGAATTGTTCCTGGAGTTCCTGAAACAAGAAATCCTAAATTAGCCAACGTACTAAAAACATTTGATAAAATAGAAAGCCAGGGAATTGGTATGGCAACTCTTGTAAGTGAATGTTTAGAAAACTTGATAGATGTTCCATATTATGATTTATCGGTCCCAGATAAAATTTCTTTAACTATTCCCTCTGGAAAACTAATTGATGATGAAACTCAAAAATGGATTGATTCTTTCTATGGATATTTGAATAAAAAATTAAATGGAAAAATATCTAAACAACATGAGATTGTCATTGCCTATTTAATGAAGTCTGAAAAACTTAACAATAGAAGACTTTACACAATTTTGTTAAGTCCAAATAATAATCACTTTGATGTGCTAAATGATTTAAAAAAAGCTAAATTGATTCATGAACACAAAACTGCCAGCAGCGAGCAAACACCTGTGTACATTCTTGATAAAGAATTAACGACATCTGATTATAGCAGAGTAATAGAAGAATATCTTTCAATGGACATTTCAACTTTCAATGAGACTGTTAAATATATTCTAAATATCACCTATCGATATAACAACTATAACAATCAAGCTATTAAGCCAACTACTATTACACCTGAATTATATTATACTCTATATGGGAAAAATATAGACCCAACAAAATACGAAAGCTTAGGTCGAAAGGTAAGAAAAATTTGTAATGATTTAGCCAAGGAAGGAGTATTTGAAAAATTACAAAATAATACCTACCGGTTAAAAAAAGCAACAAATCAAAAGCACAATGATTATTATAAAATTATCGATAGTAAAGAAAATATAGTTAAATCCACTATTTCAGAAAAAACCCATAATTTTTTAGAAGAAATCATTAGTGAAGAGCTCAAAGCTGGTAAATTTCCCGATGGAATCATTACCCGTTTTCCGCCCGAGCCTAATGGGTATTTGCATATAGGACATGCAAAATCTATTTGCTTAAACTTTGGATTAGCCAAGGAGTTTGGCGGTAAAACCAATTTAAGGTTTGATGATACCAACCCCGTTACTGAAGACACAGAGTACGTTGAAAGCATCATGGAAGATGTTAAATGGCTTGGCTTTGAATGGAGTCAGGTATTGTATTCATCCGACTATTTTGAAACGCTATACCAATATGCTGTGAAACTGATTAAAAAGGGGAAGGCCTATGTTGATGATTCAACGGCTGCCGAGATTGCCGCCTTGAAAGGAACTCCCACAGAGCCCGGAAAACCAGGCCCTTACCGCGACAGAAGTATAGAGGATAATTTAGTATTATTTGAACGTATGCGTAATGGCGAATTTGCTGATGGCGCAAAAGTATTGCGTGCTAAAATAGATTTGGCTTCTCCAAACATGCACCTGCGCGACCCATTGATGTACCGCATTAAACATGCACATCATCACCGAACGGGCAATAAATGGTGTATCTATCCCATGTACGATTTTGCTCACGGTCAGTGCGACTCAATTGAAGAAATTACACACTCCATTTGCACGCTCGAATTTGAGGTACATAGACCTTTATATGAATGGTTTATCAACGAATTAGAAATTTATCCAAGCCGACAGTTTGAGTTTGCACGCCTCAACTTAAACTACACCGTAATGAGCAAGCGCAAGTTATTGCAACTGGTAAACGAAAAGCATGTAAACGGTTGGGATGATCCGCGCATGCCTACTATCAGTGGGCTACGCAGAAGGGGTTTTACTCCTGCAAGTATTCGTCATTTTTGTGAAAAAATTGGCGTTGCCAGAAGAGAAAATGTAATCGACTTTAGTTTGTTGGAGTTTTGTATTCGTGAGGATTTAAATAAAACAGCTCATCGTGTGATGGTGGTTGAAGATCCTATCAAATTAATCATCAATAATTATCCTGAAGGAAAAGTTGAAATGATGCCCGGTGAAGTGAATCCAGAAGATCCCGAAAGTGGCACGCGCATGATTCCTTTTAGCAAGGAGTTGTTGATTGAGCGCGAAGATTTTATGGAAAATCCTCCAAAAAAATATTTCCGTTTGTTTCCCGAGGGTATGGTGCGATTGAAACACGGATTTATTGTTAAATGCACCTCCTTTGATAAGGATGCTAATGGCAATGTTACCACAGTGTATTGCGATTACTTTCCGGAAAGCCGCAGCGGACATGACACAAGCGGCTTAAATGCAAAAGGTGTTTTACATTGGGTAAGCGCAGCACAAGCTATTCCTGTTGAGCTAAGAATTTACGATCGTTTATTCAGCGTAGAAAATCCAAATTCAGAAGAAGGAGATTTTAAATCATACTTAAATCCCGATAGTTTAAAAGTGGTGGAAGGCTTTGCAGAACCAGCATTGGCAGCAGCCACGCACGAAAATCGTTATCAGTTTTTACGTAAAGGATATTTCTGTTTGGATAAAGACAGCCAACCTCAAAGCATGATTTTTAATCGCACAGTTACTTTAAAAGATGGCTGGAAGAACGGCTAATCATGATTCGATGTAATAAATTATTATTGCGCTTGTTGGCTAGTCATGAAAATACTCTTTCATCCTTTCGAAAAAACTCTTTTCCTTGCCCGATGGTTTAGGTTTAAAGTTTTCTGACTCGTTTAGTTTTTCAAGCGCTTTCGTTTCTTCCTTGCTTAGTTTCTGAGGTATCCACACATTGATGTTTACTAATAAATCTCCCTTTTCATAAGAGTTAACGGTTGGTAAACCTTTTCCACGTAATCGTAAAACTTTTCCTGGTTGTGTACCCGGTTCTATTTTAATTTTTGCTTTTCCGTCAATGGTTGGCACTTCAATATGTGTTCCCAAGGCAGCATCTGCCACTGAAATATATTGTTCGACAAATAAATTATTGCCATCGCGTTTCAACACAGGATGTTCTGTTTCCTCAATCAGAATTAGTAAATCGCCAGGTACACCGCCTCTTGCAGCAGCATTTCCTTTTCCACTCATAGATAATTGCATGCCTTCAGCTACCCCGGCAGGGATATTAATGGTAATTATTTCTTCGGCTCTAACAATGCCATCACCATAGCATGTTTTACATTTGTCTTTAATGGTTTGCCCCTCACCTCCACATGAAGGACAAGTGCTAGAGGTTTGCATTTGCCCCAAAATAGTGTTCATTACTTTGGTTACCTGCCCTGTGCCTCTGCAAGTTCCACAAGAGCTGAAAGCTGAACCGCCCATTGCTCCTGATCCAGAACAAGTGTTGCAACTCACATATTTATTTACTTTTATTTTCTTTTCTACACCAGCAGCAATTTCTTCGAGTGTTAATTTAACTTTAACGCGCAGGTTACTTCCACGGTTTACTCTGCGACCTTGACCACCGCCACCAAATCCAAATCCGCCACCGCCACCAAAAATATCACCAAACTGACTAAAAATATCGTCCATATTCATGCCACCAAAGCCACCTGCACCGCCTGCACCCGCTCCGGTAGCTGCATGACCGAATCGGTCATATTGCGCCTTTTTTTGCGGATTGCTTAATACATCGTATGCTTCTGCTGCTTCTTTAAACTTTTCTTCAGCGGGTTTATCTCCCGGGTTTTTATCGGGATGGTATTTCATTGCAAGTTTTCGGTATGCCTTTTTGATCTCGTTTTCATCGGCACCTTTACTTACACCAAGTACTTCATAATAATCTCTTTTGGCCATTACGCTTTGTTTTAAATACTTAATATTTAATTGCCAACTATTACCTTAGCATATCTAATCACCTTTCCATTAAGAGCATAGCCACGTTCTACCTCATCAATCACCTTTCCTTTCATATCCTCAGATGGTGCAGGAACATTGGTGATTGCCTCATGTATATCTGCATCAAAAGTGTTGCCTATACTATTAAGTGGCTCGAGGCCTTTTGCTGTTAACGTTTTGTTTAGTTTATTATAAATAAGATCAACTCCTTCTTTTAAAGCGTTGATATCAGCCGCTTCATTCATGGCCTTTAAACCTCTTTCGAAATCATCGAGCACGGGCAAAATTGATTTAAAAATATCTTCCCCTGCAGTTTTGGCAAGCTCAATGCGCTCTTTGGCAGTTCTTTTGCGATAATTATCAAACTCGCTAAACAATCGCAAATACTTATCATTCAACTCAGCCAATTGCTCTTCTAACTTGGCCGTAGGAGTGGTTTCTGCTTGAGGCAACTCCTCCTCAGCATGATTTTCAGGAACACTGTTTTCAATCTTAGTTTCATCCTGCTCTGTGGCAGGTTCAATATTTTCCTTGTTTGTTTCTTCCATTTTTCCGAATATCTTTTTAATTTTTGATCTCATGTTGAGCTTGCAAAGCTAACAAATTTGTTGCCACTGCTTATTTATAGACATTTTGGCAGATACGTAAATTTTAAATAAGCCATTTTAAAAATAATTTTTGATTACTAAAAAATAATATTTAAATTTGTTTTAACATACTTATGCTTTTTTACAACATCTAAAAATTTATAATATGAAAAAAATTTTCTTCTTTCTTCTATTATTTCCTTTGGCAAATATGCAAGCACAAACAGTGTGTAATCCAGCCACAGGAAATGCAGATCTTGACATTAATAATGTTAGAGCAAAAATACTTGGCGGGGGCGATATGTGGTGGAACCAAGGGCTAGGAGTTGCGCAGTATGAGGTCCCAAAAGGCTCGGGTCATCATACCATGTTTGCCGGAAGTTTGTGGCTTGGGGGTTTAGATGCAAACAATGCTATTCATTTAGCAGCCCAAACCTATCGTCAAACAGGCAACGATTTTTGGCCGGGCCCCATTGACAATGCAGGTGCAACAAATGCTGCCAACTGCCAACTTTACGACCGAGTTTGGAAAATAAACAAATCTGAAATTATTGCACACATCGCTAATCCTTCAAACCCTCCTTTATCAATAAGCTCTTGGCCTGCCAAAGGAAACGATATAGGCGCAGGAAGCATTATTACTCAAGACATGGCTCCTTTTGTAGATGTAAACGGAAATGGAACTTATGAACCAACTGCAGGAGATTATCCTAAAATTAATGGAGATCAAGCCATTTGGTATGTGTTTAATGATATAGGTAATGTACACAGCGAAACAGGCGCAGCCCCTTTGGGTGTTGAGGTTCAAGTAATGGCCTATGCTTTTATGAGCAATGATGTGCTCAATAACACTACTTTTTACAGCTATAATATTAAAAACAAAAGCACCAATACTTACAACAGTTTTTATATCGGGTTTTGGACCGATTGCGATTTAGGAGGATATGTGGATGATTTTATTGGTTGTGACTCCACCAGAAATGCCGCCATTTATTATAATGCAGATAATTCTGATACAGATTATGGAACCAATATACCCGTAACTGCCATTGTTGGAGTTAATACGCCTTTAGAAAACAATTTACCTGTGCCAATGGGTAAACTTGGATATTTTAAAAATGATGGTACACAATTTGGAAATCCATCTTCAGCTAGTCATTTTTATAATTATTTGAGAGGCCAATGGAAAGATGGAACTGCTTGGGGTTACAACTATGCTTACCCTGGCTCTCCTTGTGCGAGTAGCGAAAACAGTATGGTACATCCTGTTCTTCAACCTTCTAGCGATTTAAGAACTGTGCAATCGTTTGGACCAATGACCTTTGCCCCTGGAGATTGTAAAAATATAACAACAGCTGTTATTACAACATTTAACAGTGCTTATCCTAATCCTTGTTTCGATCCCATAAGAGCTTCAATCGACTCAGTTAATTCGCTTCATCAAAGTCTTGCTGTGAATAATCTTAGTTGTCAATCTACCGCTTCAATTAATGAATTTGAGTTAAATAATACGATGAATATTTACCCAAATCCCGCAAATGAGTTGTTAACAATAAGCAATACAATGATTGAAAAAGGTCAATATCAAATTTTTGCTGTTGATGGAAGTGAAGTGCTTAATGGCAATATTAATGGTTTAACAATTTTGGATATAAGCACACTTAAAAAAGGATTATACTTTGTTTCGGTTTTAGATCAAAAAGGGCAAATTGTAGCCGTTAGAAAAATGGTGAAAGAATAATTTTATTTATTATTCAATTAAAGCACGCCTGCATCTTGTTAGCGTGCTTTTTTATTGATGTTAAAGTTCTTTTAAAGTTAGATGTGAGTAAAAGCGAATTATCGTTTGAAGAATTAAATAAATTAACTACCTTTTGTGAGGCACATGCAAAAATTACAAAAGAAATGCTTATTGCTGCTTATGCAGATTCTATAGTCAGTGCAGCTACCAATAAAACTTTATCTG
>JBILUU010000017.1:0-16158 GCA_044370815.1 Bacteroidia bacterium | reverse complement strand
AATTTTTTAATGTTCATTTTATTCAACAGCACGATAGAAGGCAAATAGTTGAGTTCTTTGAAGGAAATTACCTGCATGGCTGTATTGATCACTACTTTATCTTTAAAAATCAAATAATTACCCTTTTGAGCAATTATTGGGCTGCTGATTGTCATATTTAAATCGCTGCTCAATTGCCGGGTAAATTTTATACCATGATTAACTTTATTTGGGAGCAAGTGAAAGCGCATTTTATCCTTATCGTTGAGTAATAGTTTATCTGCTATCAATACACTTTGATTTCCATTGATAAAATCAATGGCATGATGTTTATTGACAGCATAAATCACAATTTTTTGTTGTTTTTGTTGTTCAATTTTCTCTAAAATTTGCAGTCCTGTAAATACCAAAGTAATGGCAAACGCAGCATGCAAGTACACAAATTTTTTCTGTTTCAGATAAATAAAAACAGCAATTAAAATACCGTAAATCATAAACGTATCAGGAGTGGTAATTGATATTTCATCGATAATAGCGAAGGGCAAATTTTCGAAATAATCAACTGTTTCTTTAAGCAGCCATAGCAAAAAGTAAAGTATTTTACCGGCTATCATACCAATGGCGGGTATTTTAGAAAAAGCTAAAAGCACAATACCCGCATATAATATGAGTGTTGAAATGGGAATGATTACTAAGTTAGAAACAATGAAATAATTGGGGAACTGATGAAAATAGAGTAGTCCAAGCGGGAAAGTGATCAATTGAGCAGCTATTGAGATGCACGTAACCGCCCATATTTTTTCGAGCCATTTGTTTTTTACAAAGTAACTCTCATATAGCATTGGATAGATACCAACAATCCCAATAACCGCTAAATAGGAGAGTTGAAACCCTACCTCGGTAATCATAAAAGGATTGATGCACAAAAGTAAAAATGCGGAACATGCAATGATATTGAAGGTATTCACATCTCTTCGAAGTAATTTTCCCAAAGAAATCAGACTGAACATAGCTGCAGCGCGCCAAACAGATGGGGACATTCCCGTTATCAGTGCATAAAGCCAAAGGGCTGAAATTGAAATAAAGAAAATTATAATCCGTGCTTTATTGCTCTCACCTAAAAATTTTAGAAAAAAATTGATGACTAAGAAAACGATACCCACATGCAAGCCCGAAACGCTTAAAACATGCAATGCGCCTGTTGCAGCAAATGCACCAATAACCTCAGTTGACAAATGGTCTTCGTATCCTAAAATTAAAGCGGTGCCTATAGCGTATTCATCACCTTTGACACCTGCATCCGAAATAATTTTCAAGAGATAATTTCTGATACGATAGGAGAGCGCCAACAAAGTATTGGCCTCGTTGCGGTTGGTTTCAATCCAATTTTGATTAGTCAGGTAGGTTTGCTGGTAAATCTGATGAAATGATAAATACTTCTTATAATTGAACTCATAAGGATTTTTAGGGGGAGGGCAATCCACAATTTTTGATTTGGAAACAATGATATCGCCATATTGAAGTTGTATTGACCGAGTGTCTTTTTTGAGATAAACTAATAGTTTTCCCGATGTTTGGAACCATTTTTTACCTACTTTAACAGCTATGACTTCGGCAGTGGCTTTTAGCGTTTTCTCCTTATGCTTTGGGGGCTCAGCAATTTTTAATACATAGGCCGAACCTGATTGCTTACTGAAATGTCCGGGGTAATTTATTTCACGATGCAGGTCGGTTATTTGTATACCAGCAAAAAGCAGAAACAATAATAGCGGTATCCCTCTTAGATATTGGTAGCTAAAATTATTTTTGAATTGTTTTGAAAATATGAATGCAATAAGTAAACAAGCAGGAATGCAGAGCCAATGAATTCGATTGACTTCGTGGAAATTGATGGATAACAATATTCCCAATAAAAATGCAATTAACAATCGCATAAATGGAATGCTGTTCCAAATATTCATGTGCAGAAAGCGTTTTTTGGTATGAGGTAAAAATAAAAAAATCCAATGAACTTCATTGGATTTTAATTGCTTTTATGATTTTACTTAAATCAACTTTTGTTGGGTACATCTTTGTTTTCTTCGATGCCCTTAGAAGCATCTTTGAACTCTTTGATGCCTTTACCCAAGCCTCTCATTAATTCAGGTATTTTTCTTCCGCCAAACATAAGTAGAACGAGTGCAACAATTAGTATAACTTCGCTTCCGCCAAGTCCACCTAAAAATCCGAGTATGATTGCTGTTAACATGTTAAAAATTTTTGTGCAAAGATAAATAAAAATGTAGATATTAAAAACATAAAAAAAGCGGGTAAAACCCGCTTTTGATTTTTAGAATTTAGCTCTAGTTTTACGTTTAACAACTTTTCTTCGTTGTGTCAAACTCTTGTACTTTTGCTTGTAAAAACTATTTTTACCTTTAATCACATAACTAAAACTTAATTGGGCAGTTAGATAATTATCATTATGAGTGTCATCACCACGCTTGTTTAAGTTGTCACCATTAAATTCTTGACTCCAACCATAATTGGTAGGATTAATTTTTGAACTTTGGCTCGCGGTTAACTCCACATTTCTGTTTGAAAGATTCGCGCGAAGAGAGTTGTAGGGTGTACCAGGTGCTCCAGTTTCATCTTGGAAAATTTCTTTTGGATATCTTGACGAAACATCATCTAAATAATCGGTAAAGGTTTGTCTGAACCCAAATTCGAAACCTATTCTGTAATGCCTGTTAATGGTGTAGGTAAAACCAATACCGGCAGGAATAACAACAGCAACGGGCCCATAAGATACGTTCTCGGTTTTGTATTCTCTTAGGTTATACCAAGTACCACCTAACTCAGCCTGAGGATTACTATATAATGCTCCAACTCCTAAAAACATATAGGTTCTAAAATCTACACGCTTTTTGCTGCCCTTCATGCCGGGACGACCTGACATGTCTGAAGATTTGTAAAAATACCATTCACCAACAGTTGAAAATTCAACCATATTATTTCTAAAGCTTAGATTTCTGGAGAATCTTTCAGGGTTTGCGCTTAAGGCATCGTTTCCTTGAATCCTGATATAGTTAACAGCAGATTTTAGAGAAATACTTGGGCTTAGCTTATACCTTGCAAAGCCACCAGCCGCTAAACTGGTTTGACTGACTTTCATGTCATAAATGAAATCCCTTCTTGGTTTTTCTTCGCCTCCAATATCGCCAAGATAGTTGGAAACGCCAACGGAACCACCAAAGTCCCATTTGTATTGTGACATACCTAACTTAGGTAAACTCACTACTGCTAGAAAGATTATTATTTTTTTCATGATGACAAAAGTATACCGTTTTTTGTTAACAACAAAACTTTTTGTGGATAAATATTAATAATGAATTGTTGAAAAGCCAATAAATTTATGCGAAAAATTAGAAAGGCCACTAAAATCTAATCCTTTTCAACAAATTCATTCTCCCATTTTGCAATGACCACCGTTGCCAAACAATTACCAATTACATTCACTGAAGTTCGTGCCATATCCATCAAACTGTCGATGGCTAAAATAACAAATATAGGTTCGGCCGGTAGATTGAATGACGCGGCTGTTCCCAACAAAATAACAAGTGATGCCCTAGGGACCCCTGCAACTCCTTTGCTGGTAAGCATGAGTGTGAAAACCATCACCAATTGAGCACTCCAACTCATTTCTATACCTGCTGCTTGCGCCACAAATACCGAGGCCAATGATAAATACAAGGTGGTGCCGTCAAGATTGAACGAATAACCCGTTGGCATTACAAAGGATACAATTTTGCGCGGAACACCAATTTTTTCCATAGCTTCCATTGCTTTAGGTAAGGCCGACTCTGAACTAGTTGTAGCAAATGCTATTGAAACAGGCTCTGCTATGGCATGAATGAACTTCTTAAAAGGTAGCTTGATGATTAACCCAACAGGAACAAGAACCAACAAAATAAAAGCAACAAGCGCAAGGTAAAGTGTTAAAAGCAGTTGCAATAAATTAGATAATACTTCAAAACCCATGTGGGCAATGGTGTATGCAACCGCAGCACCCACACCTATCGGGGCAAAATACATGATGATGTTGGTAAACTTAAACATTACTTCTGATAAACTTTCAGCAAATTCAAGTACAGGCATTCTCTTTGCGTCATTTACCATTGCCAATGCAATTCCAAAGATGATGCTGAAAATTACAATTTGCAGTATTTGGCCTTCGGCAACTGATTTAGCTATATTCTCCGGGAAAATGTGTAAAATGATATCAGTCGCAGTTTGCTTGGTGGCGGTCACCTCCAATTTTTCTGTTGACGCGGGCAGCTTTATTCCTCTGCCGGCTCCACTGATATTGATGGCTGCAAGACCAATAAATAGGGCAATAGTTGTTACAATTTCAAAATAAATCAATGATTTTATGCCCATTCTGCCTATTTGTTTCAAATTGGCATGCCCGGCTATTCCAACAACTAAGGTGCCAAATAAAAGTGGTGCAATTACCGTTTTAATCATTTTTAAAAAGATGCTACTCAGCACCTTGCTGTTTTCGGCAATTTCAGGAAAGTCAATCCCAACAAAAATTCCAATCACCATGCTGATAAAAATCCATGCCGTAAGACTTTTTTGCTTAACTCCATAAATGAAGAAGCAAATTACCGTAAGCCAGCGACTTGTAATAGATATAGCAGAATCTAAATCACCAAAGTATACACTAATGGCGGCAATCAACAACAGTAGAAGTGCAGTAATTAAGAAATTTCGTGGCTTAAACATTCTTAGCTAAGTTATAATGATTATTAATTTACTCAACAACTATTTTCTTTGTTACATGCATGCCTTTTTGTGATCGAATTTCCAACAAATAAATGCCTTTTGCAATTTGTTTTTCCTTTAAATCAATAGAATAATTGTTGCCTTTAATTTGAGGTTGGGCAGCATAAATTAATTTTCCCTCCGATGCCTCAAATAAATCAAATGTAATGTTGTCATCAGCTATATGCGGCAGTTCTATATTGATTGATTCACACGCAGGGTTAGGAAATATGTTAACGTTGTCAAATTTCTTGTAAGAATCATTTGCGTTGGTGAGCGTTCCAAAGTAGTAAAAATTAACATTGTTATTAAAAGGAACGGCAAGCGTGTCTGACAGTTGATTGTAAAAAATATCGGCAGGGGATGTAAGCCCACTTGTTACCATTGCTGTTGCTGGCCCAGTAAAGGTACTATCATATCTTTGAATGCTGTTATTGCTCCAGCAAGAGATGTAAAAATTGCCATTTTTACCTTTAGCAATACCATCGATATTCCCAAAAGTTGTATTAAGGAGCAAACTAATACTAGAGTCTGCTAATGAAATTGATTTGATGGTAGCGGGTGTGCCCCAGCCGGCCAGTACTAACCTTGGATTAACACCGTCATAGGCATCGTAGATGATACCGTTGGGAGTAGTGGTTGTATTGTTTACAAAAATATTGGATTGACGGGTGGCTGTGTTAAAACGATAAATTTTTTTATTTGAAAAGCCGGTTAAATAGAGATTACCCTGTGGGTCGTGGGTTATACCATTTAGAAATACTGATCCGGTGGCAATACTTTGGTTAAAAATCTGCGCCCCTGTGTTTAAATTAAGCGCAGTAATAGATGTTGATGTGCAGCAATAAAGCGTATCTCCAACAATCTCAATACCATATGGAGCCGCATTGAGTGAGGCAAATATACTCAATGTGCCATTTGATGAACGTGCAAGAATTTGATTGGCAGCGCGGTTAGCAATCAAATACCTGTTATTGGCATAGTCAAACTCAACACTTTCAGGATTGTTGTATGATTGAGCGAATGTTTGTTGCGTGTAAATCGAACAAAGGGTAAAAATGGAAAATAAAATTTTTTTCATGTCGTAGATATATTTTTCGCCAATTTTAATCAAAATTTTATTTTGGTTACTATAAATCTGTCAACTATATTTGCATCCCTTTGTAAAACAGGTTAAAATATAGCTAATTATCAGATTAAAGTGTCATGGAAGAAAACAATCCTAAGATAAGTGAAAATGCTGCCTCGGGCGCAGTTGACAATCAAGTTGAATCAACGTCAACCAATCTTGTCAACGAGTCGCAAACCTTATCTGCCAACAACAACCTGAATCATCCAGAGTCTGCTCAAAATACAAATACTGAATCGGAGCTCATCTTAAGCCCCGATATCATTGAAGCGGAAGCACAATTAAATGAAAATAAAGATGAGGAGGCAGTTTCAGAGTCCTATGCGCACTTGTCAAAAGCAGAATTGCTCGATAAACTCAAAAATTTAGCTCAAACTGATGAAGATGGTAGTGCTTGGCAGGAAGTTAGAAACATCAGACATGCCTTTAATGATTTACAGCGTGAAGAGCATGAACAAAAGTTGCAAGCATTTTTGGCAGAGGGTGGTGAAAGAGCAGATTTTAAATATGAAAAAGATGCCATTGATGCTATTTTTGTTGAGTTCTTCAAAGGATTTGATCAGCGCAGACAAGAGCTTAAAAAACAGAAAGATGCTTTGTTAGCAGAAAATGCAATTAAGAAAAAAGACATTGTTGAAAAGCTTAAATTGCTGGCAGATAATGCCAATTTGGGGAACATGCCCATCAAAAATATTTTCGATCAGTTGCATCTTTTACAAGAACAATGGAGAGCTATTGGTTTGGTGGCGGCATCAGACAATCGCACAATAGGAGATAATTACCGTTACGCGTGCGACAAAATTTATGAGTATATTCAAATCGATAAAGAGCTTCGCGAACTTAATTATAAGAAGAATTTAGAGGTTAAAAAAGAACTATGTGAAAAAGCAGAGAAGTTAATTCTTGAGCCATCAATTAGAACTGCTGTTGATGGCATTAAAGCGCTGCAGGAAGAGTGGAAAGAGGCCGGCACAGTCTCAAGGGAAATGAATGAAGTGATTTGGGAGCGTTTCCGCAAAGCTGCCGATCAAGTGTACGCAAAGCTGAAAGAATACGTTGAAAATATCAGAGAAAAAGAGGATGCCAACAAGTCTGGTAAAACAAATTTGATTCAACAAATGGAAGCCCTCATGGCGCAATTGCCCGACAATAACACCGCTTGGCAAAAAATGACAGAAGAGGTTGAAGCATTGATGGCGTCATGGAAACAATTAGGTTTTGCATCAAAGAAGGATAACGAAGAACTATGGGCTAAATTTAGAGCCCTAAGAGAAAACTTCTTTAAAGCCAAAGAGGCCCATTATGATCAAATAAAAAAGGTGTATCAAGATAACTACCGCATCAAGAACGATTTATGCATGAAGGCGGAAGAAGTTAAAGATAGCAACGAATGGAAGAAAACCACCGAATTAATCCTCAGTTTGCAAAAGCAATGGAAGGAAACAGGACCGGTTAATTATAAGCAATCAGAAAAAATTTGGCAACGATTCAGAGCCGCATGCGATCATTTCTTCGAAAGAAAAAAAGCAAACTTTGCTGATCAAGATGCTGCCTATGCAGAGAATCTGAAAGCAAAAACAGAACTTATTACACAGATAGAAGCATACCAGCGTGTGAGTGATAACAATATCAATTTTGAAACATTGAAAAATTTTCAAAATCAATGGATGAGTATTGGTCATGTTCCTATCAAAGAAAAAGATAAACTGAACAATGCTTACCGTAAGGCAATTGATGCACATTTTGATGCGATGAGAACCGGTAATTTTGAACGAAGCAAAGAAAATTATAAGCAAAAAATTGATCAATTGTCAGCTCGTCCCGACTCAAAATACAAGGTCAATGAAGAAATGTTATCCTTGCAAGATAAAATCAGAAAGAAAGAACATGAAGCTGCCTTGCTCGATAACAACATCGGATTTTTTGGTAATTCAAAAGGTGCTGATGCGCTATTAAAAGATACCAAAAAGAAAATTGAATTGTTGCGCAATGATATTAAATTGTTGAAAGAACAGCTTAAAATGTTGCGAACTATGAACAGCATTGAGCAAGACAAAAAATAGGTTAACCTATTTAAAGTATTAAATTGTAAAGTCCATTTGCCTTGCGCATTCACATGCAATTTGTGATTTAAATCATTCAATTTTTTTTCATCATCAATGTAACACCTGAGATTGATTAATTGACTGCTTTGCCTAAATAAGGTAACACTTAACAATATTAGAAGGCTCATTATTGGAAAGTTATAGTAATCGATTGTGTTGTCATCAATTTGATTTTACAGTAAACAAACTTTATAAAAATGAATGAACTCGAAGCAGTAAGTCGTATCACAGAGTTGACAGTGCAGCTTAACAAGTATAACTATCATTATTATGTATTGTCGGAATCGTTGATCAGCGATCAGCAATTTGATTTGCTATTGAAAGAATTGGAAAAGTTGGAGCATGAATTTCCGCACCTAGCGGCAATTGATAGCCCTACTAAAAAAGTTGGTGGAGAAGTTACCAAAGAGTTTAAATCTGTGAAGCACAAGTACCCCATGCTTAGCCTGGGAAACACCTATAGTGAGGAGGATTTAATTGAATTCGATAATCGCATTAAAAAGTCGATAGGTGAGCATTTTCAGTACGTTGCGGAGCTAAAATTTGATGGATTGGCAATCAGTTTAACTTATGTAAAAGGTAAATTAGAAAGGGCTGTAACAAGGGGAGATGGTGTGCAAGGAGATGATGTTACAGCTAATGTAAAAACAATCAAAAGTATACCACATCAGCTCGCTCCCGGAAACTATCCCGATGAATTTGAAATCAGAGGTGAAATTTTTATGCACAAAAAAACCTTTGAAAAACTGAATTATAAACTTAGAAAAGAATTAGAATTAAAGGGATTAGATGAGGAAGAAATAGCAGAAAAGCTGTATAAAAATCCAAGAAATTTTGCCTCGGGTACGCTAAAGCAGCAAGATTCAAAGGAGGTTGCAAAGCGTCCGCTCGATGCATTTTTATACTTCCTTTACAGCGATATCCCTGTTGCCGATAATCATCATGACAGTCTTAAAATTGCCTATTCATGGGGCTTTCAGGTGAGTGATCATTACCGCTTATGTCCAAAAATTGATGATGTTATTCAATTCATCAAAGAGTATGAATTGGAAAGAAAAAATTTAGGGTATGAAATTGATGGAGTGGTCATTAAAGTCAATAACTATTTGCAACAAGAGGAGTTGGGCTTTACCGCTAAAACACCACGATGGGCTATTTCATTTAAATACAAAACAGAACGAGCAGTTACACTCCTGCAAAAGGTTACCTATCAGGTTGGCCGAACCGGTGCTATTACGCCTGTTGCCAACTTAACTCCAGTGTTATTGGCCGGTACAACAGTAAAGCGTGCCAGCTTGTACAACGCAGATGAAATAGAGAGGTTAGATTTGCATGAGCACGATGTGGTATATGTAGAAAAAGGAGGCGAGATAATTCCTAAAATCGTGGGTGTTGAAATGCTGCAAAGAAAGCCAGATGCAGCTCGGGTAAAATATATTACACATTGCCCCGAATGTGACACATTGCTGCAAAGAAAGGAAGGAGATGCGCTGCACTATTGCCCCAATGAAAATGGTTGTAAGCCACAGTTGAAGGGAAAAATTGAACATTTCATTGGAAGAAAAGCCATGAATATTGATAGTTTAGGCGCAGAAACAGTTTCAGGGTTGTTTGATAAAGGTTTAATTGCTAATTACAGCGATTTGTATGAACTTAATAAAGAGGTTTTGCTCAATCTTGAATTTGAGGTAGGTGATGATGATGAGAAGAAAAAAAGATCCTTGAAAGATAAATCGGTACAAAACATTTTGGATGGTATTGAGGCCTCTAAAAAAGTGCCTTTTGAGCGCGTGCTTTTTGCCATGGGAATTAGGTTAGTAGGAGAAACTGTTGCTCGAAAATTGGCCCAACATTTTCAAAATATGGAAGCACTGCAGCATGCCGATTTGGTAACAATCAACAACATTCACGAAATAGGTGAGAAGATAGCAGGAAATGTTTACCATTTTTTTAGAGACGAGAGGAACAGGGCCATTGTTGATAAACTCAAAAGTCATGGATTGCAAATGTCAATCGTTGAAGAAGAAGGAGTTGTGAGATCAAGTAAATTAGGTGGTAAAAGCTTTCTTGTTTCGGGTGTGTTTACACTAAGTCGAGATGAAATGAAGAAAATCATTGAATTAAACGGAGGACGCCTTGTTAGTGCGGTTTCGGGCAAGCTTGACTACCTCGTGGCGGGCGATAAAATGGGGCCCGAAAAACTTAAGAAAGCTAACGACTTGGGTGTAAAAATCATTGGCGAGAGCGAACTGAAAGAGATGCTTAACTAGCTTCGCAATCTTGAAGAAAACATTAGAATTGATGTTTCACAATTGTCAATTTCTTGTTAAAAATAATTTTTTTTATTGTGTTGCCCTCATCATCTGCAATGAATATTAATTCTACTTTTGCAAGCATAAGAATAATCTCCAAAACAAAAACACATGGGTTTTTTTGACCTCTTAACACAGGAAATAGCTATCGATTTGGGTACAGCTAATACCCTCATTATACATAACGACAAAGTTGTAGTGGATGAACCTTCAATTGTTGCCATTGATCGAACTACGGGAAAAGTAATTGCGGTTGGAAAGCAGGCCATGATGATGCATGGTAAAACACACGAAAACATTAAAACTATACGTCCGCTAAAGGATGGGGTAATTGCAGATTTTGAAGCTGCCGAAGAAATGATCAAGGGAATGATTAAAATGATTAATCCCGGAAAGCGCTTGTTTCAACCTTCGCTCAGAATGGTTATTTGTATACCCTCTGGTATTACCGAGGTGGAGAAACGTGCGGTAAGAGATAGTGCTGAGCACGCAGGCGGAAAAGAAGTGTATTTAATTCACGAGCCTATGGCAGCAGCCATTGGTATTGGTATCGATGTTGAAGAGCCGATGGGCAACATGATTATTGATATAGGTGGTGGTACCAGTGAAATTGCAGTAATCGCCCTTGGCGGTATTGTTTGCGACAAGTCAATTCGTATTGCAGGTGATGACTTTACCGCAAATATCGAAGATTACATGAGAAGACAGCATAATATTTTAATTGGAGAACGTTCGGCTGAACGTGTTAAAATTGAGGTTGGCGCTGCATCTGTTGACATCGAAAATCCTCCACCAGATTATGCGGTGCACGGGAGAGACTTAATGACAGGTATTCCCAAAGAAATTCATGTAAGCTATGTAGAAATTGCTCATGCATTGGATAAATCAATATCCAAAATAGAAGAGGCTATTCTTAGTGCGCTTGAAATGACTCCTCCCGAATTATCGGCCGATATTTATCGTACCGGTATTTATTTGGCCGGAGGTGGTTCCTTGTTAAGAGGCCTCGACAAAAGAATATCAATTAAAACAAAACTACCAGTGCACATTGCCGATGACCCATTAAGAGCAGTGGCAAGGGGTACAGGTATTGCACTCAAGAATATTGGTAAATTCCAATTCCTCATCAAATAGTAGTCGGTTAGGATCTAAAAGCAATATTGGTAGATGCGCAACCTGCTTCGGTTTTTATGGAAGTACTCCAATTTTGTACTTTTTATTCTGATGGAGGTATGTTGTTTTTATCTCATTTTTCAAAATAATTCTTTTCAAAGAGCAAGTTGGATTAATTCCTCTAATGCCTTTGCAGGAAATGTTTTTACCACCGTGAATTCCATCAAAGAATACTTTGCTCTGAAAGAAACGAATGAGTTGTTAGCTGCAGAAAACGCGCGCTTGCGCACTCAATCGCTTGGTTCTTATGCGAAGTACATCACAACCAAAACTATTGTTGGCGATACAGTGCTCAAACAACAGTACACCTACATTCCTGCCGATGTGGTGAATAATTCGGTAAACCGAAGAAACAATTATCTTACCCTCAACAGAGGTTATAAACAAGGCATCACAAGAGATATGGCTGTAATCACATCGAACGGAATAGTTGGTTACATAAAAGATGTATCGGCAAATTATTGTACAGTATTGAGTATTTTAAATAAAGATGCAAAAATTAGCGCTAAGGTAAAGCGGTATGATGAGCTCGGTTCATTGATTTGGGAAGGCGGTGACTACCGGTATGGATTGCTGCAAGATATTGGCACACATGTTAAAATTGCCAAAGGCGATAGCATTGTTACCAGTAATTTCTCTGATATTTTTCCAAGTAATATCATGATTGGTACTGTTGAAAGCTACGCTCCAAGAGAAGGAGGAGAGTTTTACAATATAAAAGTAAAATACAGTGCCAACTTAAAAAATGTAACGCATGTGTACATCATCAACAATATATTAAGACAAGAAAAAATTCAATTGGAAGAGCGCTCTCAACATGATTAGTGTTATTTTAAAAAATATTGTCCGATTTATCTTCTTTATCTTCCTACAGGTATTGATATTAAACAACATTCAGTTTAGCGGCTTTGTAAATCCATTCTTATATGTGTTTGTTATTTTGATGCTTCCCTTTGCCACTCCCGTATGGTTGGTCATGTTAGTGTCTTTTGTTGCAGGTTTATTGATTGATATGTTTCAAGATACAATGGGCATGCATGCAGCAGCATGTGTATTGATGGGATATTCGCGATCTTTTATTTTAAAACTTTTTTCTCCACGTGACGGATACGACAGCAGCACCGAGCCTACGCTACATTACCTAGGCGCATCATGGTACTTGTCATACTCCCTATTGCTTGTGCTCATTCATCATTTTACATTCTTCTTCATTGAAGCATTTAGTGCTGACGAAATATTCTACACACTTGCAAGAATGCTCTTCAGTGTTATTTTTACCATGGTACTTGTCTTCATCAGTCAAATGTTTATTTACAAGCCCAAAGAACTAAGGAAAAGTAAATAACTCTTTTAGGTTTACTGCGGTTTTAAAAGTCAATAACATTGTTTATAATTCTTTTGGTGCTTTATCACAATTGATGTTGTCAAAAGTAATTTTGTACAATAAACCACACAGATGAAAGCATTGTCAGGCAGACGATATGTAATTGCAGTTATTTTCATAGCTGTATGCTTCATTTACCTGATTCGCTTATTTTACATTCAAGTAATTAACGATTCGTATAAGATGTCGGCCAATAACAACGTGTTGCGCTATATGACCGAGTATCCTGCACGTGGATTGGTGTATGACAGAGAAGGAGTATTGCTGGTATACAATGAGGCAGCATATGATTTAATGGTTACGCCAAGGCAAGTCAAAGGAATTGATACCACCGACTTTTGTGAAACAGTTGGCATCACAAAAGAGCAGTTCATTAAAAAGATGAAGCAAGTCACAGCTTACTCATCCTATAAAGAATCGATATTTGAAAAACAACTTTCCAAAGAAACTTATGCGGCATTGCAAGAGAAACTCTATAAGTTCAAGGGTTTTTTTGTACAGGCACGAACACTTAGAAAATATCCACAAGAGATTGCAGCGCACACATTGGGATATGTGGGCGAGGTTTCAGAAAAGATTACAAAGAAAAACCCATACTATAAATCGGGAGATTATATTGGTATCAGTGGTATAGAAAAGTCATATGAAGAAGAGCTGCGCGGAAAAAAAGGTCTCAAGATTATGATGGTAGATGTATTTAATCGTCCGAAAGGAAGATTCAAAGATGGCATGTATGATACTGCAGGAGTTTCGGGACAAAACCTGATTTCTTCAATCAGTGCCCGGTTGCAGAAGTATGGAGAGCAATTGTTGCAAAATAAATCGGGTGCTATTGTTGCGATAGAACCTGCAACAGGTGAAATTTTAGCGTGTATTTCTGGGCCTTCCTACAATCCAAATTTATTGGTTGGACGTGAGCGCACTAAAAACTACGGCAAACTATTTATGGATAAATCACTGCCATTATTTAACCGTGCACTTATGGCTTATTATCCTCCCGGTTCAACATTTAAACTGTTGAATGGATTAATAGGAGAGCAGGAACAAGTAACCTTTCGAGATACGCGTTATCCTTGTTCAAGGGGATATCCCGTAATGGGAGGAAAACCGAAATGTCATCCGCACCCAAGCCCTATGGATTTGCCGGGAGCAGTGGCTACATCGTGTAACTCTTATTTTTGTTACGTTTTCAGAAGCATCATCGATAACCGAAAAAAATATCCGAATGTGGTGGCCGGATACAATGCATGGCGCGAATATGTATTGAGTTTTGGAGTAGGAGTAAAGATTCATACCGATTTGCCGCAAGAGCTCCCGGGTAACGTGCCCACACAAAAATATTACGATAAATATTTTGGTAAAAATGGCTGGAAATCATCAACTATTGTTTCACTATCGATAGGGCAGGGGGAGCTTGGCGTAACTCCGCTTCAAATGGCTAATATTATTTGCGCTATTGCCAATAAGGGCTATTATTACACACCTCATATCATCAAAGGAGTAGGCGATAAAAAACAACCTCGTCCCGAATATAAAATCAAACATTACACCAAGGTTGAACCACAGTATTTTGAACCAATTATTGATGGTATGCAAGGTGCGGTTGATCATGGAACATCTACCTCTGCTAAATTAAAAGACATTATTGTGTGTGGGAAAACAGGTACCGCTCAAAATCCACATGGTAAAGATCACTCCGTATTTGTTGCATTTGCTCCACGCGATAACCCTAAAATTGCTGTAGCTGTTTTGGTTGAGAACGGTGGATGGGGCGCTACATGGGCTGTGCCTATTGGTGGATTGATGATAGAAAAATATTTGCGCGATAGTATTTCAAAACCCGAAATGGAAAAGAGAATGCTTGAGGGAGTGGTGCTATCAACCGAAAAGAAATCAAAAGATGATGATTAACTCATGAGAAAAAGAGAAGGGGGCATATTTACAAATATTGATTGGGTAACGGTTGTCATGTACCTGATATTGGTTGGCATGGGTTGGCTCAATATTTATGCATCGGTATATAGCGAGGAGCATCAATTGATAACCGACCTCAGTCAAAAGTATGGCAAGCAGATGATTTGGATTACAACATCATTGGTGTTGGCGCTTATTATTTTGATCGTTGATGGAAATTTTTATGCTGCAGTAGCATGGCCTCTATGGGGAGTGGTGCTTTTTTCATTGGTAGCAGTTTTGTTTTTAGGTACCGAAATTTCCGGCAGTAAATCATGGTTTAAATTTGGAGAGTTTGGTGTGCAGCCCGCTGAATTTGCAAAGTTTGCCACGGCTATGGCATTGGCCAAATATTTGTCGCAGCTCGATATTAAAATGACCGATAACCGCACAAAAATTATTTCGGCTGTGCTAATTGGGTTACCTATCATACTTATTTTGCTTGAAAACGAAACCGGTGTGGCACTGGTTTTCTTTGCCTTCATCTTAGTGCTATATCGCGAAGGACTTTCTGGTAATTTTTTATTGTTGGGTGCAATTGTGGTGGTGTTGTTTATTCTCGCGCTGCTCGTTGATAAAATAATTTTAATCATTGCACTTGCAATCATTTCCGGAGTGCTGTTTCTTTTCATGCGAAAAACCAAAGGCAATATGTTGCTGCTTGCTGCCTTGTTTGTGCTTAGTTCGGGGGTGATATACAGCGTTGATTATGCCTATAATCATCTGCAAACGCATCAAAGAAAACGTATCGATGTTTTTCTTGGAAAAGAATCCGATATAAAGAAAGCAGGGTACAATGTAAATCAAAGTTTGATTGCCATTGGCTCGGGTGGATTAACAGGCAAGGGATTTTTAAATGGTACCCAAACAAAGTATGATTTTGTGCCTGAGCAAAGCACCGACTTCATCTTCTGCACTGTAGGCGAGGAGTGGGGTTTTGCCGGAACCGCTGTGGTAGTGGTGTTGTTTTTATTATTGCTGCTGCGGATACTGTTTTTGGCCGAGCGACAACGATCGCCATTCAGCAGAATTTATGCCTATGGTGTGGCCTCCATTTTATTTTTTCACTTGATGGTAAATGTTGGAATGACAATTGGACTAGCACCCGTAATAGGCATTCCCTTGCCGTTTTTTAGCTATGGAGGTTCATCCCTATGGAGTTTTACAATACTCCTATTTATCTTGATTAAACTAGATGCTTATCGGTTGGAGATATTGAGGTAGATAAAAAATCCACCCCAAAAATCAATAAGCCAACAACTCCACTAGCTTTGCCTTCACCTTATCTGCATTAGGCAGCATCGTGTGTTCAAGCGT
>JBILUU010000247.1:0-4721 GCA_044370815.1 Bacteroidia bacterium | reverse complement strand
TGCTATTTTGAGATTATGGCTTGCAGCAAACTACCTTATTCTTACATCACCATAGCCAGATTTTGCGGTAATCTTAGTATTTCCCTGACCAGCTTGAAGGGTGGAAGCTGACTTAATATTAAGATCGCTTTTATTCACACTCACGTCACCAAATCCCGACCTCAGATCAAACTGAAACTTTGCGGCTGCATCGTTTACTTGAAAATCAATATCTCCATTGGAGGTTGATAAATTTAATGGTCCTACAACATCGATTCCCGAACCTAAGATATCTCCATAGGTGGAGGATAAGTTAAGGGTTCCTTCTACGGATTTTAACTTGATATCACCTGATTTTGCATTGATAGCGATTTGACCTTTCGCTTCGTTTGCTCTTACATCACCGTAACGGGTATCAATTGTATAAGCACCATTTGACAACGTTTTTAATTCTATATCGCCATATCCTGATTTTATAAGCATGTTGCCCTCTATATTATTCATGATAATATCTCCGTATGAGGTGTTCAAATCAAGCTTGCCTTTCAAATTATTTACTTTACAATCGCCATAAGAAGTATGTATTTGATAGTTGCTTCCAAGCAAATCGTTGAGCTCTATGTCGCCATAAGAAGCATCCACATTTATGGCAATTCCCTGTGGCACTTCTATATTAAGGTAACTCTCAGTTTTTGAGTAACCCATCATCACAAGCATGGTCGATTTGTCTTCAAAATTAACATACAAAACCGAATCTTTAATTTGATAACTAAGAGCTCTTCTGGCTTTATGCTTATTCAAATTTATATGTAATCCTTTATATTCGTGCTTGTAGTGACACTGCAACCCCACATCGCTTCTGCTGCTTCCTTTGATATTGATTTTCTCGATGACATCACCTGAGAAAACAAGTTTTTTAATTCCCTTAAAAAGGGTGTCTACATCAGTTCTGTCTTGATTAAAAATCCACTCTCTTGTTGGATTGCTAGGTTTAGATTTACTTGCTGCATAGTGCCATGATTCCTTTATTGGAGTATTATTGTTTGGGTCTTCTAAATTACCTGACTCGTGGCTTGCTAATGTTGTTGTACCTGCATCGGTTATTGCGTTGGATACCTCAGCAACTGGTGTTTCAAAGGAATTGTTGTGATCATTTGCAATATTGATAGCTGTAACATTACTATTATTGACCGCTTCGGAATTTTCACTGCCCGTTGTTTTTTGATTAACAACCCCTTTGTTTGCCGACTTTAAATTGGGTTGAGAAACCTTTTGGGGTAACTGTTGCATCGCAACTTGTTGATGATTAAAATGATTGAAAAGAAGCGTTGCTGAGATAATCATTGATGTTAGTGTGATCATGATGAAAATTGTTTTAAGGTTAATAATTTTATATGATGGTTTTGATTGAGTATTGGTTTTACCTGCGGCTGTATCGTTAATCCACGATTTTACCTCAGCGATATCGGTTGTTGCCTTTTCGTTGCGCAATTGTTCAAACAAGCTGTTCAATTTGTTTTCTGTTTCCATATCAGGCGATTTTTCTTTGAGATGATTGAATAATTTCTAGGAGTTGTTTTCTGCCTCTGCTTAAGCGCTGCTTAACTGCCGACTCTCCCATGCCTTGTATTTGCATAATTTCTTTGATTGTAAATCCTGATATTTCAAATAGGATAATGCATTCACGAGTAACCGAATCGAGTAATGACAATTGAGTGTAAAGTTCTGCTATCTCTATTTTTTGATCTGCGGTATTCTCGCTAACACCAAGCGGGACTGATTTTTCATGATAACTATCAACATAACTTGGGCGATTTTTTCTTTTTTGGTTGGATAATGTTTTAACTGCAATTGAAAATAAGAAGTGTAGGAATGCTTTATCTGACTTAAGCTGATTTATCCTTTCTAAAGCAATCAATATGGTATCATGCATCAAGTCTTTAAAGTGCACCTCACCATGCGCGCGGGCTTTGCAAAATCGCTCGAACCTATCATGTACCGGTTCATACAATCTCATAAAATGTTCGCTTTGATTTTCTTTCATGTCTGCTTTTACAAGTAAGTGTAACAAGTCAATTAAAAGTTACATTGCACCACCTTTTTTAATTTAAAAACAAGAGTAAACATCTGAAAATGTGATGTTTAATTTCATTATGAATACATCAATCAATATCAAAAAATGAATTTTAGGTAGAAAGAATTTGTGTATCAAAGCATAGTATTGATTAATGTAGGATTAAACCTTTCATGCTTTACTTTGTCATAAAAAATAAACGCATGAAAAAACTATTCCTTTATTTGGTATTCGTTCTACTTTTCAATGATGTTTCATTTGCTCAAACAGATATTTACGATAGTGTTTACTCGGGAGGTTTTTGGCGCAAATACATGACTCATTTGCCTGTTGGCTACAATACACAAAACACCTACCCCATAATTTTAGGATTTCATGGAGGGCAGCAGGGAGCAACAAGTGGTTTGGGCTGGTCGGTATTTGCCTATCAGAGTAAGCTATCGGAAAAGGCAGACAGTTCAGGTTTTATAGTAGTGTATCCCGAAGGTTTGGTATTCAATCAAAACAGATCTTGGAATGCCGGAAATTGCTGCCCTCCGGCAATGAATCAAGCAACTGATGATGTAGGATTTGTAGATGATATGCTCAATCAATTGTTTGCTGATTACAACATTGACACCTTAAGAGTTTATGCCTCGGGTTCGTCAAACGGTGGCATGCTATGTTACAGATTGGCTTGTGAGTTGAGCCACCGAATTGCAGCAATAGCACCAAATGCGTGTTCTCATATGTTTGATCCTTGCAATGCATTGAATGCTGTGCCTATCATCAGCTTCCACTCCAAAGTAGATCCAATTGTATTTTACCAAGGTGGTTTGGGAGGAGCACAGCCCCTCACGGGTATTTATTTTCCTTCGCAAGACAGTGTATTGAACCTTTGGATGCAGTCAAACAATTGTACTACAAGAGATACGATTGTTAATGGCAACGGTACAAATTATGATTTTATTAAAATTACTAATTGCTCCTGCAATATTGAAATGCACCACTATGCCACAAGCGATGGTAGTCATAGTTGGCCAGGAGGCAACCCCAATAACAATCCTGTATCCCAGCAAATAAGCGCCACCGATTTGTTGTGGGATTTTTTTCAAAATTACACTTTAGGATGTACAACAACGAGCACCACCACTATCACCAATGAACCTACAACACAACTGTTATTTCCTAATCCATTTAATGATCGATTATATCTTGCTCCTCACTCAAAAAAAGAAAGTTTCAGTTTGTATAATTGTTATGGTCAACTCATTGTAGATGGAGAGAATATTGAAGAGCACGACTTTTCTTGCCTAAGGAAAGGCATGTATTTTATAGAGATTGGCAACAACATGCTGAAGTTGATAAAAGAATAATTTTTAGGTGTAATAATAGTTTATTACAAATAAAAAAAGCTCCTGAATACTCAGGAACTTTTCTGGTGGAGGCTCCCGACAGAATATCGAACCACTTTGTTAAGGATTTGATGGTTTTGTGGGATTTGGCAGCTGTGGTAAAATAAAAATTAGTAGAGAAAATATCTTATATTTGAGATTCAAATCCTATTGATGTTTCAAAGCAATAAAATACATAATAATGTTTTGCATAACAACTTTGTATCTAATTACAATTTCGATGTTGAAAATAGTATTGCCATTGAAAACACAAACTATAGCTTTCAGTTTTTGGGTAATACAACGCAAGATTTGAAAGGAGAGCGTAATCTTGCTTATAATAATAATTATGTATCAGAGAGCTTTAGCATTTCCGAATGGAATTTATACGGCTCAAGCCGATTAGGCATACGAAGAGCTGATAAAACTGCCGATGTAATATTTTTAGCCTCCCGAAATTACAATTGGATTAACAATACAGTTACGAATGAATATATTGCACCTACGGCAAGTTTTGTCTATAAAAAATACCGTTTATTAGGAGCTAAAACATTTGAACTTACTAATCATTTAGGAAATGTAATAACGACTATTAGCGACCGCAAATTAATGGTGCAAGATGCTCAAAACCTAGGCTTTGTGCATCATTACAAGCCTGAAATATTGAGCATTGGAGAGCAATATGCTTTTGGAATGAGTATGCCTGGAAGGACTTTTAGTGTGGAGGATTATAGGTATGGGTTTAATGGGAAAGAAAACCAGGATGAGTTGTTAGGAGAAGATAATGCACAGGATTTTGGGGCAAGGATGTATGATGCAAGAGTTGGAAGATGGTGGGGGTTGGATCCTAACCAAAATAGTTACGTCCATTTAAGCCCTTACAATGCAATGGAAAATAATCCAATTTATTTTAATGATCCTGATGGAAAGGATGCACTTGTAACAATAGAAGGCAACCAAATAACTATTTCAAGTGTAATTTATATAACTGGGTCTGGAGCTACTCAGATGGAAGCGTACAGAATTAGAGAAGAGATTTTGAAGAAATTTGCTGGTAATTGGAATTTCAGTAACGAGGGAAAAGAATATAATATTAAATTTAATGTTGAAGTAAAAGTATGGAATCCTGCCTCATACTTTGAACCTCTGAAACCTGGAGAAAATTTAATAACTGTTGAAAGTAGAGGTAATGGTTATAGATCCAGGGTAATATCTGGGAGATTTGGTATATGGAATACTGATGACAGAGGCTGCTTTGGTCACGAATATTGTCATATTATTGGTTTAGATGATGG
>JBILUU010000246.1:0-4730 GCA_044370815.1 Bacteroidia bacterium | reverse complement strand
AGTGTCCGGTAAATTATATTACTATTACCCTTATACCGAATATGATTTTTTTGAACCTGTGGTTTTGGAATATGAAAATGCTGTTTTTAATACTATTCTGTTAAATGACCTCATACAAACTCAATCATTTGTTAGAAGGTTGGATTTGCTTAGCATTAACGGAATCTTTTATGATACATTAATCGTAAACAAAATTATTTTTGATGATCCAAACAAACCTGATCCGATACTAAGGTATTTCTCAAAAAATGTGGGACTAGTTTTGGAACAGGTTATATATCATCAGGATTCCATTCCAGACACAGTTACTGTAAAATCGCTTATGGGCTATCAAATTTTTAAAAAATAAACCTCCGCTAATTATTAAACCAAAAGCCTGCAATAGGGACAGCAGCTATCCCGCCATGCGGGAGCGAATGGCCCGGCCTGAGCAAAGCGAAGGATTGCCCTAATTAATTAGCTAATTAGCGAATTGATTGATGCCGAAGCCTCGGCAGCTGATGGTTTGATAATTTGAAAATTAGATTATCTGAATTGTGTTAACTTGAATTACAACAATACAAAAGGATTCGTAGAATTTTTACAATGAATAGGTATTTAATTAGCTAATCAGCTAATTGGTTCATTAGCTAATTATATTTCCATTTCAGGAATATCGCCTTCGATGATTAATTTACCTTCGGTGGCGTTTTTGATTTGCTCTACACTTATGCCCGGTGCGCGCTCTAATAACTTGAAACCGCCTTGTGGCAAAACATCTAGCACTGCCAATTCGGTTACTATTTTTTTTACGCATTTTATACCGGTTAGTGGTAAAGTACAATGAGGCAGTAACTTTGACTCACCCGCTTTGTTCACATGTTGCATGGCTACAATGATATTTTCGGCACTGGCTACTAAATCCATAGCACCACCCATGCCTTTTACCATTTTACCAGGAATTTTCCAATTGGCAATATCACCATTTTCGGATACTTCCATCGCACCCAAGATAGTGAGGTTTACTTTGCGCGCTCTGATCATTCCAAAACTTAAAGCAGAGTCGAAAAATACAGAACCTGGCAACGTAGTAATGGTTTGTTTACCGGCATTGATTAAATCGGCATCTTCTTCGCCCTCAAAAGGAAAAGGCCCCATTCCTAAAAGTCCATTTTCGCTTTGCAACACTACATTAATTCCTTGAGGAATGTAATTTGCAACTAAAGTTGGAATACCTATACCCAAGTTTACGTAATAACCATCTTTAACTTCTCTGGCAATTCTTTTTGCGATTCCGTTTTTATCTAACATACTTTTTTAATTAGCTAATTAGCTAATTGATTGATTAGCTAATTGATTTTTTTAATTTATATATTGTGAAATTACTTGACAGTAATTTCTGTTTTCTGTTTCAGATTAATTTTTTTATTCGCTAATCAGTTAATTGTATTTTTTCATCAGCTAATCAGCTCTTTGTTTTTTTTTCATCAGCTAATCAGCTAATTCGCTAATCAACTCATTGTTTTATTTTTTACGTGTAGTTCTCTGCTCAATTCTTTTTTCGTATTGCTCGCCTTTAAAAATGCGGTGCACATAAATACCTGGTGTGTGAATGAAATTAGGATCTAATTCACCAACTTCTACTAATTCTTCAACTTCAGCAATGGTAATTTTACCACCTATGGCCATGGCATGATTAAAATTAAGCGCTGTTTGACGGAAAACCAAATTACCTGCGGTATCGCCTTTCCATGCTTTTACAAGTGCGAAATCGGCTTCAAAAGCATACTCTAACAAATACTCTTTTTCCACTCCATTGAATGTAAATTTCCTGCTTTCTTTACCAATTGCCACCTCGGTGCCAACCCCTGCAGGTGTGTATATGGCGGGCATACCATATCCTGCAGCCATGCAGCGTGTGGCCAAAGTACCTTGAGGAACGAGGTCAACTTCAAGCTCACCACTCAACATTTGGCGCTCAAACTCAGCATTTTCACCTACATAAGATGAAATCATTTTTTTTATTTGTTTGTTTTGCAACAATAAACCCAGTCCAAAATCATCAACTCCGGCATTATTGCTGATGCAGGTTAAATTCTTTATTCCTTTTTTTACAAGGGCAGCAATTAAATTTTCGGGAATACCGCAAAGGCCGAATCCCCCTACCATTAGTGTCATGCCATTATTGATGCCGGCAATGGCTTCATCAACATTTTTTACTGTTTTATTAATCATAATGCGTTCTTATTTATCGGGCAATTATTAAAAATCTTCACCAAATTCAATACTCTCTTCTTGTTCCTTATCTTCGTTATACTTGCTGCAATCAAGTTCAATACTGTTATCTAAACCTTCAGGTTTTTCAAAATCGTCTTGACTTATCTTTAATGATTTGTCATCGTATACTTTCTTCATATAAATTCCCCAAATAGGCAGTGCCATTGAAGCACCTTGTCCTAAATCGGTACTTCTGAAGTGAGCACTCCTGTCTTCGCAACCCACCCAAACACCACTCACCAAATCGGGAGTAATGCCCATGAACCAGCCATCACTATTATTTTGGGTAGTACCTGTTTTGCCAGCAATTGGAGCAGTTAAACCATGGCGAAACCTTAAACGCAAACCCGTACCATGATCAACAACTCCTTTCATGAGGTTGAGTGTTAAATACGCTGTTTCTTTACTGATAGCTTCTACCCTTCGAGGCATGAATTCTTCAATAACATTTCCATTTTTATCTTCTATGCGTGTAATAAAAGTAGGCTCTACCCAAACCCCCTGATTAGCAAATGTGCTGTTGGCTCCTACCATTTCAAACACCGAAATATCAGCTGTACCAAGGCACAATGAGGGCACGGCATCGAGATGACTTTCAATTCCAAGTTTTCGGGCTAAATCAACAACCGCCTGCGGTCCAAATTGTTTCATAACATACGCGGTAACAGAGTTTACCGATAATGCCAGTCCTTTTTTAAGTGTCATCATACCGCCATATTTGGCATCAGAGTTCTTAGGTGTCCAAGTACCACCTTCGGGTAAATCAAAAGTAACAGGTATGTTTGGTACCTGATAACAAGGACTCCACTGCTCTTGCATAGCAAGTGTATAAACAAATGGTTTAAAAGTTGAACCAACTTGTCGTTTACCTTGCTTCACATGGTCATATTTAAAGTTTCGATAGTCGATACCTCCAACCCAAGCCCTAATGTAGCCGGTGCTCGGCTCCATACTCATAAAACCTGTTTGTAAAAAATACTTACAATAACGCATGCTGTCCCAAGGAGTGATAATGGTATCAAACTCGCCTTTCCATGAAAATAATTTTGTTTCTACCGGTTTCATGAATGTGGCTTTTATTTCGCTATCACTTAACCCTCTTTCTTTCAACACTCTATATCTTTCGCTACGCTTCATGGCTTGCGTCATTAATTTTTGTACTTCCTCATCATTCATTTGATAAAACGGAGCATTCTTTCTTCCTTTCCAGTGATTAAAAAATTTGCCTTGTAATTCTGTCAACCATTCTTTAACGGCATCCTCTGCATAGCGCTGCATTTTACTGTTGATGGTTGTATATATTTTTAACCCATCTTTATACAAGTTATAATTGCTCCCATCAGGCTTCTTGTGTTCTTTACACCATTTTTTCATGTAATCGCGCAAATACTCGCGGAAGTAGGTCGCAAGTCCTTCATTTTGATCCTCGGCAGTAAATTTAAGTTTGAGTGGAATTTTCTTAAATTTTTCGCATTGTTCGGGTGTGATGTATTTGTACTTAGCCATTTGATTTAGCACCACATTCCTTCTGGTGAGGGCATTATCGGGCTTACGTTTTGGGTTGAAAAGGGAAGGATTTTTTGCCATTCCAACAAGCATTGCAGCTTGCTCAATTTTTAAAGAGTCGGGCGTTGTGTTGAAATAAATTCTTGCAGCCGATTTAATTCCAACTGCATTGTTGATGAAATCAAACTTGTTGAGATACATGGCAATAATTTCATTTTTGGTATAATTCCTTTCTAGCTTGACGGCTATTACCCATTCTTTGAATTTCCTGAGCACCAATTGTACTTTATTCAAATTTTCGCGAGGGAACAACATTTTAGCCAATTGTTGGGTAATGGTACTTCCACCTCCACTGCTCTCGCGACCGCTTAGAGCACCGCTTATGGCGCGCCCAAGTGCACGTACATCAACACCACTATGCTTATAAAACCTAGCATCTTCGGTGGCAATAAGCGCATTAACAACATTGGGTGATATTTGATTGAAAGAAACATTTGTCCTATTTTCGATATAGTATTTACCAATCACTTTTTGATCAGATGAAATAATTTCTGAAGCCAAATTACTGCGAGGATTTTCAAGCTCCTCCAATGAGGGCAAATCGGCAAACAAAGTGAGATAAATAATAAAGGAGGCCAAGAAAAGGATTGGCATCATTGCAATCGCCCACAGCCATTTGATTGTATTGTTTCCTGTTTTTGCCATACGAAATAATCCTTGCAAAAGTATTAAAAAAAATCAGCGAAAATGAATAGATTTTTAGCTCGCACTGCTTTCCTTTAAACACCAAGAAAAATGTTGTTTCTTAACCCTTAAAAGATTAACTTTTTTGCTGACATGCGGAAGGTTTAACCCGAATTAATCAGTAGAAGTTACGCATGTAACGCACTAGTGATTTTATGAGGGCAATCCCGCTTAGCAGGTGTTTTCAATCCATTGAACCAATGGATTGAATTACAGCTGTTTTA
>JBILUU010000016.1:0-16215 GCA_044370815.1 Bacteroidia bacterium | reverse complement strand
ATCGATGAGTTTTTGGCCGATCCTATAGATGCTTTAATTTCTTTTAGCGGGCTTACCATGTATGGAGGCCTTATTTTAACCACCATTACCTTATATTTTTATTCAAAAAAAATAAATATTCCTTTCATACATATGGCCGACAGCGCTGCTGCTCCGCTAATGATTGGCTATGCCATTGGACGTATTGGTTGCCACATGAGTGGTGATGGTGATTGGGGAATTGCTAATCATTTTAACAAGCCATCAATTATGGGCATTTTACCTGATTGGTTCTGGAAATATAATTATCCGCACAATGTAATTAGCGAAGGTGTGCCTATTCCTGGTTGTGAGGGAAGACACTGCTATATGTTGCCCGAAGCAGTTTTTCCAACACCGCTTTACGAGAGTATTGCATGTATATTTTTATTTTTAGTGATATGGCTCATACGTAAACGCATTACCAAAGCGGGTGTTGTTTTTTCCTTGTACATTTTATTAAATGGAATAGAACGCTTGCTGATTGAACAAATAAGGGTAAACACGAAATATCATATAGGCAACCTACAAATTACTCAAGCCGAAATTATTGCCACGCTGTTCATCCTTTCGGGATCTTTTGGCATATACTATTTCAATAAGAAAAAATCAAAGGAACCCATAATCAATAAATCATCATGAGTATTAATTACGAACATATTTGTCGAGAAGTGATTGCTATTGCCATACACACTGCTGATTATATCATGGGTGAAAGAGGTAGGATAATGGCAGAGCAAGTTGAAACAAAGGGGCTGAATGATTTTGTAACGCGTGTAGATAAAAACTCTGAAAAAATGCTCATTGATGGACTAGAAAAATTAGTTCCTGATGCAGGTTTTATCGCTGAGGAAAATACTAAATCAAACAAAGGGAATGTGCATAATTGGATCATTGATCCGCTCGATGGCACTACTAACTTTATTCATGGATTGCCTTGTTTTTGCATAAGTATAGCATTAATGGAAAACGATGAGGTGGTGATTGGAGTTATATACGAGCTCAATCAAAAAGAGTGTTTTTACGCTTGGAAAAATGGTGGTGCTTTTTTGAACGACAAACCAATTCAGGTTTCTACCGCAACCCGTTTAAAAGATTCCTTGCTTGCTACCGGATTCCCTTACTATGATTACAAGTGGCTCGATGAATACATGAATTTATTTAAATACTTCATGAAGAACACGCACGGAGTAAGAAGACTCGGAAGTGCAGCGGCCGACCTCGCTTATGTGGCTGCAGGTCGACTCGAGGGCTTTTATGAATACAGTCTTAAAGCATGGGATGTAGCAGCAGGAGTCCTCATTGTTACCGAGGCAGGCGGCAAGGTAAGCGATTTTGAAGGCGGCAACAACTATATATTTGGACAAGAATTGGTTTGCTCAAACGCCTTAATTTTCGAGGAGTTTCAATTGCAAGTGAGTAAATTTATGAAGCCCAATCATTCAAACGACCTGAAATTTAAATGAAATACCTACAAAATTCAAATTTTTTATCAAAAAAATTGTTGGTTTTAAAGTAATTTATAAATTTGCCACAATTAAAATAAAGTTAAAGTAAATTTTTAACCAACTCAACCAGGTAACTTGCAAGACGTAAAAAATTCTCAAATGCTTGATATTTATGAGTTTTACGACAAAATGGAGCGTAATAAAATTATGCTTTCATTTAAAGGAGATATCACGTCCGAGCTGCTCACTTCCATTCTTCAAATTATGGAAAGTAAATTGGATAACTTGCAAGAAGAACCAAAAATTAAGAAAAAAGTTTACAATGTACTTGTAGAGTGTCTTCAAAACTTGTATCACCACCTTGATGTAGATGCGAGTGACAATTCTGAGAGTGCCAAAAAATTCCGCTCTGCTATCTTTATGATTGGTAAAATAGGATCGGAATATAACATCATTACAGGCAATTATATTCTTAATAAAAATGTTAACCCTCTTCGCGATAAACTTAATAGAATCAACGTGATGAGTAAAGATGAGTTGAAAGAATATTATAAGGAGATTCTAAACAACGATGAATTTTCCGATAAAGGAGGTGGAGGATTGGGCATGATAGACATCGCAAGAAAGTCAGGTCAAAAATTAAACTTCAACTTTATTGAGGTAGATAATCAGTATTCTTTCTTCAGTTTAAGTATAAAAATATCATAAATCAATTTAACAAATCCGAAATTAATACGATGGAAACTTTACTAATAGAAGGCTCAGCAAAAACCCCGACAATTAAATTTGATGCGGAGCAAGGAATTATAGAAATTAAGGGAAGATCAATTCCGGAAAACTCAATTGAGTTTTATAAACCTTTAATCGACTGGCTCGAAAAATACTCAGGAAAACCTAAGGCCGACACAGTAGTAAATATTCAACTTGAGTATTTCAACACGAGTTCGTCAAAGTGTATTTTGGATGTGTTCAAAAAATTAGAGACCATCAACAAAGGCGGTCAAAGTTCTGTTGTAATCAATTGGCATTATGAAGAAGATGATGAAGATATGAGTGAGGCAGGGGAAGATTATCAAGCGATTATCAACGTGCCATTCAAAATGGTAATGGTTCAGGAATAATCACTGACTTATAACAATCAAAGCCTGACGTTTTTACGTTAGGCTTTTTTTGGCACAAAAAAAGCGGAATGTTCATTCATTCCGCTTTTCTTTTTTAAGGCCTATAATCAATGATTAATAGTTATTTTACCTGAAGAAAGTAAAACATTTTGCTTGTCTCTTACGGCATAAAAATACAAGCCGTTGGTTAGATGAGCTATGCCAATTGATTGGTTTTTTGAATTAACACTAAATGACTCAATCAACTTACCATTAATATCTAAAATCGCTACCTGAGTGGCCATAGCCGTACCAAAATCAAAATTTATAAATTCGTTAGCAGGAATAGGAGCAACTTTGATGGCCTCATTTGTTGTAAGTTGCGTTATGCCGGTATTTACAGTGCCCCATTTTAAATCATCTACCCAAAGGGTTGATCCCAACTGTGCACCAACTGGCATGCTCGAAGAGAAAATAATTAATGCAGAATCGGGCAATATGTTGTTAGGGAAATTTGTGTTGTAATTTAATACCACATAATTTAGGTTGAAGCTGCTTGTTGCAGTAATTTTGGTAAACCCCATGGCAATGGTATCTCTTTGTGTTTGACGCTTGTAAAGAATTACCTGCGCGTAAGCTGTATCATTGCCTACAGGCTGATAGCGAGCAAAGAAACCTAAGGAATCTTTTCTTTGCGAAAAAGAATAACCCAACTTAACAGGAGGTGTTCCAAAGCCGATAGTACCTGTTAGCATGATACCTGAGGTAGGGGGGAGGAGTCCATTAGTAAATCCGGCAATACCTGAAACATCTGAGGTAACAATTTTTGCCGATTTGGAACCAAAGTTAAAAATTACAGAGTCAGGGTTCAAAACATTAGGTGCAACAAATTTGGCTGAAGCCCAACCCTGCGGATTTCCATTTGACCAAGGCAGTTCAAAACCAAAGTCAACTTGTGCATTGGCATTTATAGAAAGCAAAGCTCCTGATAATAAAGTAAGTAGTATTTTTTTCATTTGAGGATGTTTTTATGATTAACGTTATAATGAATGATAATGTTAGCTAAAATTTAATTTAATTGTTGACGATACATTTGAATGGTATTTTCAATTCCGTAGTAAAGGGCATCGCAAATCAACGCGTGACCTATAGAAACTTCATCTAAATGAGGTATTCGCTCGCTAAAAAACTTTAAGTTTTCGAGATTTAAGTCATGTCCTGCATTGATTAATAATCCGCAGCTATGCGCTGTTTCTGCTGCTTTCACATAATTTTCGATTGCTTTTTCACGATTTTTTGAATAGTTAACCGCATAGGACTCTGTATATAATTCCACACAATCGGTGCCTGTTTGTTGCGCATGCACAATTCGTTCTGTTATCGGATCAACAAAAATGGAGGTGCGTATACCAGCATTTTTAAATCTGATGATAGTGTTGTGTAAAAATTGTTGGTGTTCAACGGTATTCCAGCCTGCATTGGAGGTAATGGCATCAGGTGCATCGGGAACCAAAGTTACCTGATGAGGTTTAATGTTGAGCACCATGTTGATGAAGTGTTCCGATGGGTATCCTTCAATATTCAACTCGGTTTGTACAATATTTTTAAGTGGCAGCAAGTCGCTATATTTGATGTGCCGCTCATCGGGTCGAGGATGAACTGTAATCCCCTGCGCTCCATATCTTTCACAGTCAGCAGCGAAGCGCTGTACATCAGGAATACTTCCACCCCTGGCATTTCGCAGGGTGGCAACTTTATTAATATTTACACTTAATCGAGTCAAATTTAACCGAATAAAACACTGCCCCCAATTGAGGACTTAATCGGATTCACAATCATGGTAGGAATTTGTGCCTCATTGGTAATGATTTGCCTTTCATCAGTTCCCGCTAATATCTCGGGGAAACCAACTTCCTGACTATTCACAATGGCTATTAAATCGGCATCTATAGATGCCGCATAACTCAGAAATTGCTTCACAAATCCGCCACGCTCTTCAGCCATTTTAACATCAAAGTCAATGCCGTTTAATTTGAGTTCACTCTTAGCAAGTGATACATTATTATTTACTGCATTAATCAAAAACTGATCAGTTTCTTGCGGGTGAATAATATGAACCTTACTGTTGAATGCCTTGGCAATATTGATGGCAAGATTGAGCTTTTGCTTGCTGTCTTTAGATAAATCAAACGGAAGAACCAAGTTTTTGTAACCGTTTCTAAAACCTCTTTCTTGAACAACAATAAATGGTACCGAACTGTGAGTGATTACCTTCACGGCATAACTCCCGGTAATATGCTGCATTCCACGAACTCCATGAGTTCCCATGATAATTAACTTTGCCTTAAGTTCGCTCGCGGCAGCTCCAATATCGTCAAATATGTTACCTGTTCTTGTTTCGTAAGTTACTTTAATCCCGCTAGTTTGAGTGAGTTGTTCAGCTTGCTGTTTGATCTTAATTTCAGCATCCGCTCTCTCCTTTTCCTTTCCAACAATATGCAACAATACAATTTCAGAGTTTGAAATGAATTTACATAATCCAATAGCGTGCTCAATAGCGGTTTCTGCAACTTTAGTAAAATCTGTTGGAACTACAATCGTAACTTTTTCTTTACTCATAATGGGTGAACTGTAATTAATTTCAAGGTGCGAATGTAATAAATTTAATGATGAAACAAATTGACATAACGAAGTTTGTATAGATTGGTAAAATTAAAATGGCATTATGCCGAATATTTGGGTCAAAAAATTAAAATTTATTATCGTATGTCGAAATTTAAAATAAATTTGCGCCAATAAATACTACTTATACGAGTAAAATGATGTCAAAAGATTTACAATGCACAGGTTCAAAAAGGTCAAGAAATATTTTTTCGTTCAAAAAATTCTTGGCTCTAGTTGTTATCTCAATGATGGGTTTCTTTGCACCCTCAAAAGCTACAAACTTTACAGTTACCAATACCAACGAAAATGGACCGGGTTCCCTTAGGGCAGCAATTGTGTCATCAAATTTTGATGCAACGGCTACTGTGGGTTCTCCGCACATTATCAATATAACCGGTGTTTCCGGTACAATTGTATTGGACTCAGCTCTTAGCGATATTAGAAATCATGTGAGGTTAAATGGTCCTACTGACAATAGTTTGTCAATCGAAAGAAACCTCTCGGCTGCTACCTTCTCAATCTTAACTGTTAAGCCAATAGGTTTATCTCCGATTACTGTTGAGCTAAACAACTTAGTGCTGACAAAAGGTTCTAGTCTTACAGGTGGTGGTTTGTATGTAGAAAATGCGAACCTCACCATCAACAATTGTAGAGTAACCAAAAATTTTGTGAATAATGGACTTGGCGGTGGTATATGTACCAATAATGCCAACGTTACCATCAATAATACAACCGTAGACTACAACCTTAATCTTGCTGGTCTTGGTGGTGGTATTTATATGAACTTTGGAACACTAACGATGACTAACTGTACGGTTTTCGGAAATCGTGCGGCAATTGGAGGCGGTCTTGACAAGGCCACTATAGGAACTGTGGTAATAACAAATTGTACTTTTGCCTACGACACTGCTGATGATGTGGCTGGAGGAATTTATATCAATCTCGGCAATGTAGAAGCCAACAATACGATTATTGCGGGGAATACTGCAATCAATGGTGCACCTGCAGTTTTTGGAAATATCTTTTCTACCAATGGGCACAATTTGGTAGACAATGTGTTGGGTATGAATTTTACCGGAAATACTTCAGGAAATATAGTTGGCCTTGCAAGCAACCTAGTTATTTCTTCCTCTCTTCAAAATAATGGCGGTGTAACACCAACAGTTTTACCTCTTGCTTGCAGTGGCGCCATAGATGCCGGCAATGTAACAGGTGCCCCCGCAACGGATCAACGTGGGTTTGTTCGTGCTAGTTTCGGAACCACATACGATATCGGAGCAGTTGAATACAGTGGTCCAAATGTGCAAAATCAAAATATTTGTGGCACCCAAACGGTTACGCTTGTAGCAACTGGTGCAACTAATTACAGATGGTACGATGCTGCAACGGGAGGCAACATCTTGGCTGAAAATGATACATTGATAGCTACAGTAAGTAGCGATACCTCTTTTTGGGTTGTTGATTTCACTCCCGATTGTGAAAGCACAATACGAGTTCAAGTTAATATAAATCAATTGCCATTGGCACTTGTTCCCTCAGTTTCTGCTGCCGGGATAGTAACATTCTGTGATGGTGATTCTGTAACCTTAAATTCATCAATCTCTCCAAATTATGTCTCTTATTTATGGTCTCCGGGTGCAGAAACAACAACTTCAATTAATGTAACCACTTCAGGGAGCTATCAAGTTACAGTTACCGATTTGAACGGTTGTACAGCAGTTTCAAATGCTGTTAATGTTACAGCAAATCCTTTGCCGGTTCCTGTTATTTCATCAAGTGGATCAACTGTTATTTGTCAAGGATCAAGCGTTACCCTTTCTTCAAACTTTACATCAGGTAATTTATGGAGTACGGGTGAAACTAGCCAAAGCATTGTTGTGAGTACCGCCCAGTCGGTAACCCTTACAGTTACTGATGCCAACGGTTGTACTGGTACCTCCGCTCCGGTTAACGTTACACTTGTGCCCACCGCGCCTCCTGCTCCTATTATAACCGCCTCAGGTACACTCGATATTTGTCCGGGTTCATCGGTAACACTTACCTCCAGCTATGCAAGTGGCAACATTTGGTCTCCTGCAGGTGAAACTACAGAAAGCATAACTGTTAATCAAGCGGGGATTTATTCGGTTACATTTACCGATGCCAATGGTTGCTCAGCCGTATCTCAACCTGTTACAGTGAATGTGCTTCCTGCACCAACTGCACCTGTTGTTACTTCTTCAAGTCCAACAACATTTTGTGATGGAGGCAGTGTAACTTTAAGTGCAAACGTAACTTCAGGAAGTATAACATGGAATCCAGGAAACATTGCAGGGAATACCATAACAGTAAATACAACCGGTTCATACACAGCCACCATTACTGATATTAATGGTTGCACGGCTACCTCTACCCCTATAGATGTTACTGTGGAAGCCAACCCGGTTCAACCTTCAATCAACGCATTCGGATCAACTACTTTTTGTCAAGGAGGTAATGTTACCTTATTCAGTAGCAGTGCTGGTAACAATGTTTGGAGCCAAGCAGGAGAAACTACTAACTCTATTGTAGTAGGCAATGCAGGTTCTTATACAGTTACGGTTACCAACGCTGCGGGTTGCTCTGCAACTTCAAGTCCTGTTGTCATAACTGTATTCAACAACCCTACAGCCCCGGTAGTTACCCCTAGCGGACCTACTGCATTCTGTATTGGTAATAATGTTACTTTAACTTCAGATGTTACCTCTAATATAGTATGGAGTAGTGGTCAAACAACAGCTGATATTAACGTTTCACTTGCAGGTGACTATAGTGTTGTGGTCACAGATGCTAACAATTGTACAGCTCAGTCAAATATCATTACAGTTGATGTAAGTATACCTGTTTTTGCAACAATCACAGGTAACACACAATTCTGCCCGGGCGGTTCAACCACACTCACGGCCTCTCCCGGAACTGCTTACCTTTGGTCGCCCAATGGAGAAACTACTCAAAGCATTACAGTTAGTTCTTCGGGTATTTTTGGAGTTACTATTACGGGATTGAACGGTTGTACTTCTGTTTCAAATCCGGTTGCAGTTACCAATTTCAATCCAACTTCAGTAACTGTTTCACCTTCTGGCACTGTTCAAATTTGTGATAATGCTTCTGTAACGCTTGTTTCATCTGCATCTTCTGGCAATATTTGGTCGCCAAACGGAGAAACAACTCCAACAATTACTGTTTCAACAGCAGGCAATTATTTTGTAACGGCAACAGATGCTAATGGTTGTACAAGCACATCAAATACTGTAACAGTATCAGTTATTCCTGCTCCACAACAGCCAATTATCAGTCCTTCAGGACCTGTTGTTCAGTGTGGTGGAAATTTAACACTTGATGCTGGTTCTATTGCAGGAGTTTCTTATTTGTGGAATGACAATATAACTAATACCCAAACAAATACTGTTAGTCAATCTGGTTCATACAGTGTAACAGTTACAGGAGCGAACGGATGTACAAGCACCTCAACAGCTGTTGACGTTGCCATCGATAACCTACCGGTTGTAGATCTTGGAAATGACACAACCTTATGCGGTGCAAGTATAACACTTGACGCAGGAAACCCGGGAGCAACCTATCTGTGGAGCACAGGAGCAACTACACAAACAATTGTTGTTTCATCTTCTGCTGCTGTATCAGTAACAGTTACGAACCTTTGCGGAAGCGTAACAAGTAATACCATTAATGTAACCATTAATACAACCTCGGCTCCAATAAGCATTTCACCTGCCGGTCCAATTCAAATTTGTTCAGGATCAACTCTAACACTTACTTCAAGTGCTTCATCGGGTAATGTTTGGTCTCCTAACGGAGAAACAACCCAAGCAATCAGTGTAAATGCGCCTGGAACTTATTTTGTTACCCTTACGGATGCCAATGGATGTACCGCTGTTTCAAACTCGGTAGTTGTATCGTTAGATAATCCAATTACATCAGTAAGTATAGGCAACGATGTTACTCAATGTGGTGGAAACGTGATATTAAACGCGGGTAACCCAGGAGCAACTTATTTATGGAGCAATGGAGCAACAACCCAATCTATCGATGTTATCGCATCGGGAACCTTTTCTGTAGATGTGACCAATGCTTGTGGAACTGTTACCAGCAATACAGTTGCTGTTACCATCAATCCATTGCCTGCCACTCCAACAATAACTGCTACCGGATCTTTGGTTTTCTGTCAAGGAAATTCGGTGGTATTAACTTCTTCTGAACCTATTGGCAATACTTGGTCAAATGGATCAAATACATCATCAATTGTGGTTTCAAATAGCGGAACATTTACAGTTGTTTTTACAGATATTAATGGTTGCACTGCAGTTTCAAACCCTATTCAAGTGATTGAGGATGTGAATTTGACCCCTCCCTCACTTGGCGGACCTTATATTCAGTGTTCAGGCACGGTATTACTTGATGCAGGAGCTCCAACAGGTAGCACAACTTATTTATGGAGCACTGGAGCAACTTCTCAAAGCATCAATGTTAATCAGTCAGGTAATTATAATGTTACAGTAACCAACAGTTGCGGTACTGTTCAAAGTGCTGATGCCATTGTTACAATCAATCCTAATCCGCCTGCACCGGTTGTTACGCCACTTGGTCAAACTACCTTTTGTATTGGCGGCTCGTTGGTATTAAGTTCAGATGTTGCTAACAATATTACATGGAGCACAGGTGAAACAACGCAAACCATCACTGTTAGTCAAAGCGGATCTTACACTGTAACCTTTAGCGATGGAAATTCTTGTACGAGCACCTCACTTCCCATAATTGTGAATGTTCAAAATCCTCCTGTTGCGACCGACTTGGGAGGACCTTACACACAATGTGGTGGAAGTATTACCCTTGATGCCGAAAATGTAAATCCGGGAACTGTTTACTTATGGAATAACAATGCTACTACTCAAACGCTTACAGTTTCTCAAAGTGGCACTTATTCAGTAACAATAGCCAATACATGCGGTTCAATTCAATCAACATCTGCCGTAGTAGACATTCTTTCAATTCCACCTGCTCCTATTGTTTCTGCAGCTGGTTCAACTACAATTTGCTCAAACAGTTCAGTGGTATTGAGTAGCAATCCGCAAATCAATTATTTATGGAGTACAGGAGAAACAACCCAATCAATTACTGTCAACACTGCCGGTAACTATTCGGTTTCTGTAACAGCACTCAATGGCTGTAGCTCCACATCAAATGTAGTTGCAATAAATGTTGAAACTCCATTAGTGGCAACTGATCTTGGTGGCCCATACGCACAGTGTGGTGGCACAATTACGCTCGATGCAGGTAATGCAGGAAATGGCGCTGTCTATTTGTGGAGCAACGGTCAAACCTCTCAAACAATATCGGTGAACACAACCGGAACTTATTCATGTCAAATTACCAATGCTTGTGGCACAGTAACAACTACAAATGCTGATGTAACTATATTTGCATCTGCTATTGCACCTGTTATTTCTGCTTCCGGGGTAACCACTTTCTGCCAAGGTGGTTCTGTTGACCTAACATCCAACATTGCTACTGGTATAGTATGGTCAAATAATGAAACAACACAAACCATTACAGTTAATGCATCAGGCAATTATTCTGCAACTGTTACAGACGCCAACGGATGTACAGCAACCTCTAATATCATTACAGTTCAGGTTGATCTTCCTCTCAGTTCGGTTGATTTGGGAGGTCCATTTGTTCAGTGTGGAGGTTCGGTAACACTTGATGCAGGTAACACGGGTACTGCTAATTCATACTTATGGAGCTCAGGCGAAACTACACAAGTTATAAACGTAATCGCCTCGGGTAATTACTCTGTTGTAACTACCAATTCTTGTGGAAGTGTTACGAGTACTGTTGCTCAGGTTACTATCAATACAGTGCCTCCAACTCCTGTGATTACCGCAAGTGGTCCAACTACCTTCTGTTCATTGTCGGGTAGTGTTACCCTTACCTCAAGCAGCGCAACTGATAATCTTTGGTCAACAAATGCAACCTCCCAATCGATAACGGTAACTACAGCAGGTACTTACTTTGTGAGTGTAGTTGATATCACAGGTTGTAGTGCTACTTCAGCACCGATAGTTGTAACGGTTGATCAACCATTAACATCAAGTATCTCTCTTGGTGGTCCATTCTCTCAATGTGGTGGTGTAGTAAATTTTGATGCAGGCAATGCCGGCACAGGTGCTGCTTATACTTGGAGCAACGGAGCAACAACTCAAACAATAAGTGTTACACAAAGTGGCAGCTACTCTGTTGAGGTAATAAATGCTTGTGGCACCGTTATCAGTGATACTGCTGTAGTAACCATCACCCCTGCAGCTCAAACTCCAATTATTTTAGCCAACAACAACGATACTATTTGCTCAGGCACTTCAATTACATTATCTTCTAGTGTTACATCAAACATCTTGTGGTCTCCGGGCGGTCAAACCACACCAACTATAACCGCAAATCAAACAGGTGTTTATTCCGTAACGGTTGACAATGGAAACGGATGTACCGCTGTTTCTCAAGACTTTACCCTTACAGTATTGAACACCATCGCCCCTGTTGTATTGGGTGCAGATGTAACTCAGTGTGGAGGCAGTGTGAACGTAGATGCAGGAGCACAAAATGGTGCTACCTATACCTGGACAGATTTATCTGGAAACAATTCGATTCCATCCGGTCAAATTGCTAACCTTACAAGCAATGCTGTTGTATTTGTAAACGTAAGCAATTTATGCAGCAGCTTTACCAGTGATACTATAAACGTTACTATTAATCCTGTTCCAACAACCCCTGTGATACAGGTAAATGGTGCCAGCACTTTCTGTTTGGGTGACTCTGTACAGCTTGAAGTTGCAGGTATACTTGCTCCTCAAAACATTATAGCTAATGGGCAGTTTGATGGCGGTAATAGTGATTTCAACACACAGTATATTTATCAATCAAATTTACAACCAGAGGGAACAATCTTTGTAACCGCAAATGCAGCGCTCAATCACCCTGCATTCGTTGGTATAGGTCAAGGTGGTTCTGGTAATTTCCTTGCTGTGAATGGTTCTTCAAATGCAGGTCAGTTTGTTTGGCAGCAACAAGTTACAGTGGTGCCTAATCAAACGTATGATATTTCCTTATTTTTAGCATCACTTGTGGGGAATAATAATCCCGGCTTGATACAAGTAAGAATTGATGGGGTAGATGTAGGACCTTTACTAAACTGCCCAGGCCCAGTTAATACTTGGCTACCATATAACTTTACCTGGACAGCAGGTGTTTCGAGCAATGTTACTATTTCATTGCATAGTATGAATGCCGCTTCCGGTGGCAACGACTTTGCCATAGACAACATTGAAATGATATGTAACAGTTGCTCTACATTACTCTCTTACCAATGGAATACCAACGAAACAGGAACATCAATTTATGTAGACGCAACTGGTTCTTATTCCGTTACCGTTACCGATCAAATTGGCTGTTCAGCCACTTCTCAACCGGTTAGCATTACCGTGCAAACTCCTCCAACGGTTAATTTGGGTGGACCTTACACACAATGTGGCGGCTCTGTTACCTTAGATGCACAAAATCCTGGTTCTACTTATTTATGGTCAAATGGAGATACTACCCAAACGATAATCGTTTCTAGCACAGGCACGTCAAATATTTCGGTAACAGTAAGTAATGCCTGCGGCTCATTTGTATCTGCACCAGCCATTGTAACTTTAAACCCCCCTGCTGCTCCTGCCATAGTTTCAGCCGGAGGCCCTACAACGTTCTGCCAAGGTGACTCTGTAATCTTGTTTGCCAATGCGGGTGCTTCTTACCTTTGGAGTCCGGGTGGTCAAACAGGTCAATCGATTGTTGTTACTCAATCAGGTAATTATTCGGTACAGGTAACTAATGCAATTGGTTGCACGGCTGTATCAAATGTTGTTTCGGTAACTGTGCTTTCTGGTGCAGGTAATGCTGCACAAATTACTGCGAGTGGCCCTACTTCTTTCTGCCTTGGTGGTTCAGTAACTTTATCTTCAAACAATCCAACAGGAAATTTATGGAGCAATGGTTCTAATCAGCAAAATATAACCATTTTTAATGGAGGTACTTACATTCTAAACGTAACTAATTCGAGTGGTTGTCCACTTGGCAGTGATACTGTTGTTGTTACAACTTTCTTTAATCCAACTGCGGTAATTACCTTTAGTAACTCTCCTCAGCTTTGCCAAGGCGACTCGGTAACCTTAACGGTAAACAGTAATAATGCTTACCAATGGAATCAGATTGTAAATAATCAGCCGGTTGGTATCGGAAACGGTCAGTCGGTAACTGTTGATGCCGCAGGAACATACACCGTGGTGGTAACAGATACCAATAATTGTAGCACAACAGCACAATCGGTATTGGTAACCATTGCACCTCCTGCTCAACAACCAGTAATTACAATTAACGGACAACTTACTTGTGGAACTGGTTCAGTTGAACTTGTGGCAACCGGTGGAACCAACTTCCAGTGGAATAATGGCCAATCAGGCTCTTCCATTACTGTTACACAGCAAGGTTTGTTTGCTGTAACATCTCAAAATGTTTTTGGTTGTGAAGCAACCTCTGACTCGGTTTGGATTCCGGCAGGTCAAAGTAATTTGAAGTTAAATCTTGAAGCCCTTGTTTATGACAATGGATTGTGGAATGTTCGTTGCCATAAAGGTACCGATGGTCAAATCACAGCTGTTGTTAGTGACGGTCAAGAGCCATATGCTTATGCATGGTCAGGTGGTCAAACCACACAAGTAATCAGCGGTCTTCCTGCAGGCTCGGATAAAGTTTACTCAGTTGTTGTAACCGATGCTTTTGGTTGCACTGTAGAAGGTTCAACTACATTGACAGAACCGCCACCGGTACTAGAAAAAATGCCAAGAGGATTTTCACCTGATGGCAATGGTGTTAACGATGAGTTAATCATCCCTGGTATAAAGGCCTATACAAGCAACAATATCACAATATTTAATCGTTGGGGCAATGAGGTATTCAATAGCGAAGGGCCTTATCAAAACGACTGGTTAGGAAAGGGTAAAAATGGCGAAGATTTGCCTGAAGGTACATACTTCGTGGTGCTCACTGCCGACTCTCCTGAATGCGGAAAGATTGATGAAAACCGTTGGATTGAATTAAGACGTAAATAATAGTTTAAGAAATTTAAGAATCGCAATATAATCAACATGAAAAAGCTAATCATTGCAGCATCACTCATCTTTACTAGCATTAGTGTGAATGCACAACAGGATATTATGCTTAGTCAGTATATGTTTAATGGATTGTTTATCAATCCGGCATATTCGGGAAGTCATAAATACATGAGTGCTACACTCCTGCACCGCAATCAGTGGACAGGGTGGGATGGAGCGCCAAAAACCAATATTGTTGGAATTGATGGTCCTCTAAAAAATCGCACCATGGGTTGGGGACTTATTTTTGCTAATGACAAAATTGGCCCAACTACTCAAAATGATGTAATGGCAAACTACAGCTATCATTTAAAGCTAGGCAAGGGAAAGCTATCCTTGGGCTTACGTGGAGGATTATCGGTTGTTTCAAGCAATTTACAGGGTTTGAGCACAGTTATAAGTGGAGATGAAGCTTTTGCAACAAACGTTCAAAGTGCCTTACTACCAAAGTTTGGTACTGGTGCTTATTACTACACCAAAAAATATTATGCGGGAATCTCAATTCCAACGTTAATTGCTTACGACCCTGATAAAAATTTTAGTGTCGATTTGAATAAATCATCTGATGCCAGAAGACATTACTTTATTACTGGTGGATATGTTTTTGATATCAACCCCATGTTAAAGTTGAAGCCATCTGTATTGGTGAAATATCAAAAAGCAGCGCCTATTCAAGCAGACTTTAATTGCAATTTATTAATCAATGAGGTATTTTGGATTGGAGCTTCATACAGAACAAATGCTGCTGTTATTGGCATCATTGAATACCAAATCAATCCAATGTTTAGAGTAGGATACGCTTATGACTACTCAACAACTGCTATTAATCGTTATTCTTCAGGTTCGCATGAGATAATGATTGGAATAGATTTAGGACACGATATCATGAAGAGTAAAAATCCAAGATATTTCTAAGAGACAAGAGCAACAACAAGCATTTTATACATAAAGATAATTAGTACAATGAAGAAAAATATTACCACCACTTGTTTAGTTTTGCTATCCCTGTTTATTTTCAGCGGTTGCGCTAAATTATATACAGCTTTGGGAGATAAAAATATCGAGCAATTACAGTACGTGAAAGCGGCCAAAAATTATGAAAAAGCAGTGGCCAAAAAACCGAATGACGTTGCACAAAAGAAATTGGCCAATACCTATCGTTTAATGAACGATTATAAAAAAGGTGCCGATGCATATGCAAAAGTAATTGGCCAAACCAATGCCGAACCAATAGACAGATTTTATTACGCGCAAATGCTCATTGCTAATAATAAGCATGGAGAGGCGGCCATTATATTAAGAGAATATCTGAAAGCTAATCCGGGCGATAAGTTAGCAGAGCCAGCCTTAAAGGCAAGTGAAGAACCTCAAGTGTTTTTAAAAGACTCTGCAAGATATACTGTAAAGGCGGCTAAAATTGGAAATGTTACTGAGTTTTATGGTCCGGTGCAATACAAAGATGGTTTGGTAATCAGTGCAAACATAGAAGGTAAAAAGAAGGATAAGGTGCCGCAAACCGGTAAGTCATATTATAAACTTTATTTCACCAAAAAGGATAAAACAGGTGCTTACACTGCTCCTGAGAAGTTGGCGGGCAATATCAATAAAAACAAATTGCACACAGCTTCTGCCGCCTATAGCAAAGATGGCAGTGTAGTGTATTACACTTCAAGCAATACCGATGGTTTATCAAAAAGTGAATTGCTCGAAAATGTAATCACACTCAAAATCAATAAAGATTCTATTTCTAATGGAACTTATGTG
>JBILUU010000245.1:0-4740 GCA_044370815.1 Bacteroidia bacterium | reverse complement strand
ACCACACTAAAATGAAACATGTTAGCTATTTATTTCTAATGCAAACGCATTATTGGAATTTGGGATAATACTAATTTCACTATAATTTAGTCCAATTAAGTTACAAACTACTTGTACTTATTTTACATCGGTATTATTTTTTATTTTGAGACCACAGAACAAAAGCAATGATTGATTATTCATCTAATTTCTGTCATGACAACATGTTAATGCGCCCTTTAATAAACTAAAAAAAGTTAATTGGTGTGTTTTAGATCATTAAAAATAGTTGTTGGCAATAATTAAAAAGCAATTACGTTTTGTCTTTTGATAAAAGATTTACTAAAATTGTCCCTCTTTTTACGAAACCAATTAAAAATCAAAATCAATAAACAAATAAAAACATGAGCAATCAAAAATCTTCTTCAGGCGGTTTTAAATCAGTATTTGCATCCTTGGCTATTGTTGTCGCGTTTGCGATAGGTGTGTTAGTATACGTAGTGGTACTCGGGGATGCCGGTAATTTTGATGCAGAAGGGCATCCAAAACCAGGTAATTATTTAGGAATGATGTACAAGGGTGGATTCATTGTGCCTATTTTGATGGGTATATTTATCACAATTGTAATTTTTTCAATTGAAAGAGCATTGACCATTGCCCGTGCAAAAGGAAAAGGTAACATCGAAAATTTTGTAAGAAGCATTAAAAATTTGGTTGCTGGAAATCAGTATGATGCTGCAATAGCTGAGTGTAACAAGCAACAAGGTTCACTAGCAAATGTGGTTCGTGCCGGAATCGAGAAAATTAAAACCATCAACAATGAGTCGATGGATAAAGAAAGTCGTGTTGCAGCAATCCAAAAAGAAATTGAAGAGGCAACGGCACTTGAGCTTCCAATGCTTTCAAAAAATTTGGTTATTATATCAACCTGCGCCACCATCGCCACACTTTGGGGTTTGATTGGTACGGTACTCGGTATGATTCGTTCATTTGCCGCTCTTTCAAATGCAGGTGCTCCTGATACTACTGCCTTGGCTACAGGTATTTCTGAGGCCTTGATCAATACAGCACTTGGAATTACTGCTTCGGTAATTGGAATCATCATGTACAACTATTTTTCTACAAAAATTGATGCCATTACATACAGTATGGATGAAGCAGGTTTCACAATTGTGCAGTCTGTGAATGTCAATAAATAATCTGACTCGATAAGCGACAGATTTAATAATCTAAAACAAAAGAACATGCCTAAAATAAAAATGCCTAAGTCAAATCCTTCACTGGACATGACACCCATGGTAGATTTGGCTTTCCTTTTGGTAACCTTTTTTATGCTTACAGCTTCTGTGAGAGTTTCGGAGCCGGTAGTGGTTGATACGCCCTCTTCAACATCCGAGAAGCTACTTCCCGAAAATGTACTATTGGTGAGTATTGACAGATTTGGTAAGGCTTTCTTTAATATCAGCAATCCTCAAGTTAGAATTAGCACTTTAGAGAGAATGGGAGAGCAGCATAAAATTCAGTTTACCGATGTGGAGAAAAAACGCTTTGGTGCTATGACAAGTATAGGTGTGCCCATCAATAATTTGAAGGATTACATCAATTTAGACGATACACAAAGACAAAAGTTAAAGTCCCCGGGTATACCTATTGACTCTCTCGACAATCAGTTGGGCGAGTGGATTCAGTTTGGGCGTATAGAGGCGGCAAAGCAGGCCAAGCAAGAAAAAGATAAGGCAGAAGCCGCAGGTAGAGAGTTTAAATACGAGCCTATGCGTTTCGCTATCAAGGCCGATGGTGCTGCTAACTATATTGCTGTGAAAGACATCATCAAAATATTTACCGATAAAGATATTTATCGTTTTAACCTGATTACAAATCTCGAACAACCCGAATAATAAAGGGATAGATTAGTTACAATATTTAAAAAATTAAAAGATGGCTGAAGTAAATACCGGTGATGGTGGTGGTGGCCACGGTAAACACGAAAAGAAAAGGGCTAAAAAACTCTCCACCAGAATAGACATGACTCCCATGGTGGACTTGGCGTTTTTGTTGTTGACGTTCTTCGTAATGACTTCCACGTTCAACAAAGCTAAGACCATGGAAATTAACTTTCCGGCAGAACCAAAGTCTGACGAAGAAAGGCAAAAAGTGAACAACGCGCTTACCTTTATCATGAGCAAGGATAACTCTATTTTTTATTACTACGGAGAATTTTTTCCTGCCAATAATAAAGATGGTAAGCCAGCTACTACTCTTGAAAAAACCAACTTTTCTAAAGATGGCTTACACAAATTGTTGCTCGACAGAAATAAACCAACAATTGAAGAAATCAACAAACTTAACGAGCAGCTGAAAACAAAAGCCATTGCCGATTCAACTTACAAAAGATTGGCTGTACAAACAAAGGGAAAAAAAGACGCACTAACTGTACTGATTAAAGCTGATGATAAGGCCGTTTATAAAAACGTAATCGATTTGATTGATGAATTAAATGTTTGTCAAGTAGGGAAATATGCTGTTGTAGATATGATGCCTGCAGAGCTCGAATTAATTACGGCAGCAACTGCTCAATAATAATTTTAAAGATTAATCACATGGCAGAAAATAAAATATTTGGAAGTTGGGATGACGTAGTGTCTGAAGGCCGTAATAGTCTTGTTTTTGAAAACAGACATAAAGACTACGGAGCCTATGACATACGCACGAAATACAACAATTATGTAAACAGGGCGCTTATTATTAGTTGTACCTCGTTTATCCTGCTTGTTACAGCACCCAAAATATATTCATGGATTGTTGCACAAGTTGAAGAGGAAAAGGTAGTAGAAATGGATATGACTCAAATTGACCTTGAGGCACCACCTCCGGTTGATGAAACAGAGCCACCACCGCCACCACCGCCACCACCACCGGTAATGGAAACGGTTAAGTTTACTCCTCCTGTGGTTGTGGATGAAGAAGTGATTGAGGAAACGCCAATCATAACACAAGAAACTGAAACACAAATTTCGACTGTTACCAACGAGGGAAATAATACAGATGAAATTATTATTCCCGAAGAAACAGGTACAGGAGTTGTTGCCGAAAATCCTGAAACACCATTTGTTTCGGTAGAAGAAATGCCAAGTTTTCCGGGTGGTGAAGAAGCGTTGTTTAAGTATCTTGGAAAAAACATTAACTATCCGGCTATGGAAAAGGATGCAGGAATATCAGGTACTGTTTATGTATATTTCGTAATCAACAAGGAAGGAAAGGTGTCAAATGCCGAAGTAAGAAGAGGTGTTAAAGGTGGTCCTGGTTTAGATAAAGAGGCTTTACGTGTAATATCCAATATGCCGGCTTGGAGCATAGGTAAACAAAACGGGAGACCTGCTTCGGTGCAGTTTACTTTGCCTGTTAAATTTGTATTGAAATAATTATTGAGCACCAATAAATAGCGCAATGCCCAAGGTGTTGCGCTTTTTTTATGAAAGCGAAATGTTGGAGTAGTAGTTATAATTGCCATTCATGTCAAAAATAGTTGTCAATAAAGGCACTTTGAAAAGAATAACTACATACCTGTTTTTAGGTTTTATGCTGTTTAACTTCAGCAGTGTGATGCTTTTTTTAAAACTCATGCAATGGCAGGCAAAATACGAAATGTCGCAAAAAATGCTTTTTGAGCAACGTACTGAGCACTTTGTCTTTCATAAAAACACATTTAGGCAGCGTTTAAAGCGCGGCAGCGAGTTTGAAATACAAGATAAAAGGTATGACATTGTTTTTGTGAAATACGAAGCAGACAGCGTTCATATAGAGGCTGTAAATGATATCCGAGAAAAGGGGATCATTCATTACATAGGAAAATTACTGCATGCTGAAAACAAAAACAGCAACACAGCATCCAAAATCCGAAATACTTTTTTTTCAAATTTTAATGCTCCCTTGCCCCAGGAAGTTGTAATTACGCCTCACGTTAAAGTAACCCAAGAGCAATCTTTTTCAATTATTTGCTCAACTCTCGATGTATATACATCTGTAAAAACCCCTCCACCAAGATATATAGTTTAAGTATGGCTTTGATGCGCTAATTTCACCTAAGCATACTGAGTTTATAATCGCAATTGTTATACAGTTGCTAATTGTGTAATGATGTATATTTATTTTGAAATTCGTAAACAGGGCTGATATTTAAATTTAAATTAAGCAATAGTAGGTTTGAAGAACCGAACTATTGATTTAGTTGGGCTAATCCCGATATAGAAAATGTTATCAGATTTAAAAAAATATGATCATCAGTTTCTTTATCGTTTACGCATTTTTAATGCGTAATCTGGGTAATGAAATCATTTTTATAGTTTCATTGATGGCTTTTTTAAAAGCCTCACAACAGCAAAAAATTACTTATGAAAAAAACAATATTGATATTTATAGCCATGTCGGCCTGTGCATTTGTATACGGACAAGAAAAGCAGGCAGCAACAGATACAGTAAAGAGTGTAGTAACCCTGTCGGAAATGATTATCAGTGCCAACAAGGTAGAAGAAGATAAAAAACAAATTTCACAACAAATAGAAACCATCAGCAGTCTTCAAATCAGGAAATTGAATACACAGAGCACTGCCGATTTGTTGCAGCAAACGGGGCACGTAAATGTGCAAAAAAGCCAACAGGGTGGTGGAAGTATTATGATACGAGGCTTCGAAGCAAGCAGGGTTCTATTGGTGGTAGATGGGGTAAGGATGAATAATTTAATTTACAGGTCAGGTCACTTAC
>JBILUU010000244.1:0-4743 GCA_044370815.1 Bacteroidia bacterium | reverse complement strand
TTAAATTTGGAAAAAACTCGCGCTTACGAGGCGATATTAAAATGTCGGGATTGCCCGATGTTGATGCTACTTTTATACAACTTAAAATAAAAGATTTTAAAACAAACGTTGCCGATTTGGAAGGCATTCCACTGCCTCCGTTTACAGGTAAAGAACACATTGAACTTCCTCCTAACTTTAATAAATTAGGACTAATTACTTTTTACGGTGACTTTACAGGATTCTTGAATGACTTTACTGCCTATGGTGATTTGGAAACAGATTTAGGTTCAGTTTCACTGGATATGGATTTGAAACAAAACAAACATGAGCTACCCAAATATAAAGGTAATCTCAAATCAAATCAATTCAATATTGGTAAGTTTTATGGCATTGAAAATATACTCACCACCATTACACTAGATATTGAGATTGATGGTAAAGGTCTCGAAAATGAAAATGTAAATGCTGCAGTAAAGGGAAAGGTAAATAGTTTAATCTGCTTTGACTACAATTATCAAAATATTGATATCGAGGGAAACTTTGCCAAAAATATTTTTGCCGGAAAGTTATTGGTAAACGATCAAAATTTGGCTTTGCGTTACAATGGTGAAATAGATTTCACCAACAAATTACCGATGTTTTATTTTCATACCGATATTGGATATGCCAACCTTACAAAGCTGAATGTAATTAAATCGAGCTATGACAGATGGATAAGTACCAATGCTGATTTTAATTTTGAAGGTGATGATATTGATAATATCAAAGGAACTATTGTATTGAAAAATGTAATTTATAAAGATAGTGCTAATACACTCAAATTTAAGCAGGTTGAACTTGATGCGCTGAATACAAAAGGTATTAAAGATCTCATTTTAAAATCAGATGCAGCTGATGCACAAATATCGGGAGACTTTAAATTGCTTGCATTAGGCAAGGATTTTACCCAACTGGTACAGCAGTATTTACCATCAGCAGGATTAAACAACACGTCAAACACAGCCAAGCAAAGTTTCACCTTTAACCTAGTTACTAAAAATTCGGAGGGGCTCTCCAAACTATTGCTACCCGATGTGGTGATTAAACCAAACTCAAAACTCAACGGCAGTTTCAATAATATCAATAACACCTTCAGTCTTGCTGTTGATGTTCCCGAAATCATTTTATTTGATAAGAAATTGTCCAACATTAAACTCGACAGTAAAAACAGTAACAACAAATTAGATCTCGACTTAAGGTGCGGCTACCTAGCCATAGATGACAGTGCCAAAATAGAACAAATTTCACTGAAGGCAGTTGCCTCACACGACTCTATTGCCTACAGCTTAAAATTTAACAACCCGGGAAAAATAAAAAATGCAGCCGATTTAAATGGGGATATACTTTTTACACCGGGCAAGCTGATTGATATCAAATTCAAGCAGTCGAGTATCACTGTTGAAGATTCGCTTTGGGTTTTTGACCAACAAAGTTTGATACATATTGATACCATGCATACCTTATTTGAAAACTTCAAACTTTCTCATAATAAGCAGTCGCTGAGCATTTCAAGCAACAAAAACTCACATTATGATGATGAAATAATAATTGCATTGGAGGAATTTACACTGGCAAATCTCAATCCTTTTATTGCGTCTTCAGATATTACATTAAAGGGTATCTTAAATGGCAATGCCTCTTTCTCGGGATTTGGTAAAAATATAGTTTTCAGCACTTCTCTTGCATTTTCAGAGTTTAATATCAATAACGAAAATATTGGAGATGGTAACATTATATCTTTATGGGATAGTAAAAAGCAATCTATTTCACTCAATGGTAACTTTATGAGGGGGGCACTTCCCACCATTGGATTCACAGGATTTTACTACCCTGAAAAAAATGAAAATAGCTTGGATATAGAAATCCAACTAAAAAAAACACCACTCAAATTATTTGAAAATTATTTGACCGGTGTGATGAGTGAGGTAAGAGGTTATGTGAGCGGGGACCTCTTTCTGCAAGGCTCGCTAAAAAAACCCTTGCTCACCGGTGATATTGAAGTGCAACGAGGAGGCTTTAAAGTTGATTATTTAAATACCTCATACACTTTTAACGGCAAAGCAAAATTTGTGAAGAATGATATTCTCCTCGAAAACATTGCCCTCTTTGATCAAAACGGAAAAGAAGCTCGTGTGAGTGGCAATATTCCACACGATCACTTTAGCGACATCAAACTCAACATTGGCATTAATATCAGTAAATTTTTTGTACTGAATACAACGGAATCGATGAATTCATCATACTTTGGGAAGGCATTTGCAACAGGCCTCATCAAATTTAAAGGAGATTTAAACAAACTGATTATTGAGGTAGATGCGAAAACCGAGCCGGGTACTCAATTCAATATCCCTCTATCATCACCCGAAGAAATAAGCGAAAGTGGGTTTATCAGATTTGTTTCTAAAGGTAGCAATACCATAGTTGCTAAAAAAGCATACCAAGTAAATTACTCGGGCATTCAAATGTCGCTCGATCTTGAGGTTACACCAAGTGCTGAAGTACAACTTATTTTTGATAAAAAAATTGGTGATATAATTTCTGGAACCGGCTCAGGTATCATCAAAATGGATATTAGTCCCTTGGGCAAATTTACCATGTATGGCAATTATGTTATTTCCAAAGGAAATTATTTGTTTACACTCAAAAATGTAATCAATAAAAAATTTAGAATTGCTGAAGGTGGTACCATCAATTGGAATGGCGATCCTTTTGAAGCCGATATCAATTTGGAAGCAGTATACAAATTACGCACTGCATTGAATGAAATTCTTCCATCCGATAGCAGTAAAAAAAGAGTACCGGTTGATTGTGTGTTGAAGATGAGTGATAAGTTGATGAACCCAACCATTAAGTTTGATATCCGTTTACCACAATCAGAAGAACGTATCAAAAATGATGTAAGAGCGGCCATCAATAGCGAAAATGAGTCAGAACTCAACAAGCAAATGTTCTCATTGCTGATGCTCGGACGCTTCTTCCCTCCTAATGAAACCGTTAGTTCAAGCAGCTTTGGTATCTCTCAAAACACTTCAGAATTACTCTCCTCGCAGCTCAGCAATTGGCTCTCGCAGAGTAATGAATTTGTTACGCTTGGTGTAAATGTAAGGGCGGGTGATCAAACTGCAGCCAATGAATGGCAGGCCACAATGAGTACACAACTTTTTCAACAACGCCTCATTATTGATGGAAATGTTGGCGTAGCCAACAACCCATCAAGCGCAAGTAATTTGGTGGGCGATATGAGTGTTGAATACAAGGTAACTACTGATGGCAAATTAAGACTGCGTGCATTTACACAAAGCAATGATTACACCAACCTTACTACCATTGCACCATATACACAGGGCATAGGTGTTTTTTATCGTGAGGACTTCGATACATTCAGTGAACTCTTTAAAAATTATGGCAGTAAGATGATGTTCTTCAAGAAAGACAAATTAATCCCTGAGGAAATCAATCAAGATGCTAATTAAGTTGAATAATTTTATTATTGCTTAAAGCAATACTTTTGCTTTGAGATTTAAATAGTCCGCAAGGATGTCTCACACTTCATTTACCTGCCAGATATTTTTTAATTTTACCCTAAAATAAATTTTCTTATGCGCATATTTTACCGATTGACAATTTGTTGTTATATGATAATTTTATACTTTGGGTCTTGCAAAAAAGATAGTAACCAGGGAGGCATTGTCAACACCCCTACCCTGCCTGATACAACAATTCTAAATGTAAGTTACGGCACTCACCAACGACAAGCTTATGATATTTATCTTCCCCAAAATCGCGACACAACCACTCCTCTTATTGTGATGATTCATGGTGGCGCATGGAAAGCCGGACAAAAGGAAGATCTCAACAGTTATTTTAATTTGATAAAATCAAAATGGCCTCAAACAGCGATTGTAAATATGAACTATCGCCTTGCAAGTAATACCGAAAATATACATCACAATCAAATTATTGATGACATCAATTCATTGATAAATCACCTAAAAGATAAAAAACAATTCTATGGTGTTTCTTCTAAAATAGGCATGATGGGTGCCAGTGCAGGCGGACAGCTAGCCATGATTTACGCTTATAAGTACAACAGCAGTATTAAATGTGTAGGTAATATTTTTGGACCGGGTATTATCAACGATTGGTCGTGGTACAACAGCACAAACCTATGGCTTGGTGGTTATACCGGAAATATTCTTGCAGAATATGTTGGACAACCTTGGGACAGTTTGGCCTATAAAGCTGTGAGTCCTTATTGGCAAGTAAAGTCTACCTCAGCTCCTACCATCATTTTTCACGGCAATCTTGATCCCATTGTTCCCGTATATCAGAGTCAGTGGCTAAACGGTAAACTTAATACTTTAGGTGTCACTCATCAGTATCATGAATATATTGCGTTTCATAGTTTCGACAATACGCAATCAGATGATGTGATGAATAAGCTTGTGGCCTTTTTTAAAACCTACCTGAACTAATCGCAAATTACGTAGTTGAAACATACTCAACTTCATTTTTAATCGGTATTTAGCACTGTATGATTTGTAAATTTTAGGTGCAATTTACAAATCACGTTGGTATTATACCGATTACACTTTCAATTTAGTCCAATTACGGCTTAACCTTATTGGACTAATTTCAACCCAGATTACGCATTAGAAATGCGTAAACGATAAAGAAACTGTAAATCAGATTTTTACAAATCTGATAACATTTTCTAAATCG
>JBILUU010000015.1:0-16326 GCA_044370815.1 Bacteroidia bacterium | reverse complement strand
TGTAACGCACTAGTGATTTTATGAGGGCAATCCCGCTTAGCAGGTGTTTTCAATCCATTGAACCAATGGATTGAATTACAGCTGTTTTAGCGATTCCGCATTTTCTAATGCGGAATTTGGGTTTAATCAATTTCAGGGCGCAAATTTATAATCAGGCACATCAAGAAATACTATCAAATGTAATATTTGAAGTAAAAATCAATAAACTTCTTTTACAATTCTGCGCACCGCTTCTGACTTACCCATAGTATAAAAATGCAGGCATGGCACACCACCTTTAATGAGCTCTCGGGCTTGCTGAATACCCCATTGAATGCCTATCTCGCGTGCCTCATTATCGCTTTTAGCTTTGAGCAGCGCTTCCGAAAGTGCTTCAGGTATATCAATGCTGAATATTTTAGGCAATACTGTAAGTTGCTTTGGCGTTGAAATTGGCTTTAAACCCGGAATAATAGGAACTGTAATGCCTGCTTCAAAACAGGCGTCTCTGAATTTGAAAAACTTTTGATTATCGTAAAACAACTGCGTAACAATGTAATCGGCACCGGCATCAATTTTTGCTTTCAAATATTTTAAATCCGTATTAAAGTTGGGGGCCTCAAAATGTTTCTCGGGATATCCTGCCACACCAATACAAAACTCAGAAGGAGCAGCTTGTATTTCATCATCAATATAAGCACCATTGTTCATCTCTACAATCTGCTTTACTAGCTCTACAGCATAGGCATGTCCATTTTCTTTGGGTGTAAAAGTAGTTTCTGTTTTTACAGGATCGCCCCTTAAAGCCAACACATTATCTATACCCAAGTATTGCAAATCAACAAGTGCATTTTCAGTTTCTTCTTTGGTAAATCCTCCACAAATTAAATGAGGAACAGCATCAATTTTGTATTTATTAATGATGGCAGCACAAATACCAACAGTTCCCGGACGTTTTCTGATAGCAATTTTTTCGAGGTAACCGCCTTCTCTTTTTTTATAAACATATTCCTCGCGGTGATATGTTACGTTGATGAAATTGGGCGAAAATTCAAGTAAAGGATCGATACTCTCATAAATAGAGTCTATCTTTTTTCCTTTAAGCGGAGGTAAAATCTCGAACGAAAAAAGTGTGGATTTTGCTTGGTTAATGTGATCAATTACTTTCATAAGCTATTTAAAGGCTTGCAAAATTACATATTATATTGAAACTTTAATAAATCAACTACTAATCGTTTAATTATGCCTAAACCACAGCTTATGCAGTAATCCTTTAATTTAATAGGTGTGCCAAAAAATGTCATTACACCCTTAAAAATATCGCTTCCAACTTAAGCAGACATAAAGCCCAATTGAATTACAGGTCTTTTTAGGTTTACATTTTGTGGTATGAATCATCAAAAAAAATTAATTTTTAAGCCAAGCAAACGAATTTGTATATATTTGCGTTATAAGGATGTATTTACAACTGAAAGTTAATATGATATCAACAATCAGATTGCACAGGTTTTTAGCTCATATGGGATTGCTATTAGCAGCTTCCATCGTTGTTTCTTGTGGCAATAAAAAACCTACTGCCGACTTTACTGCGGAACCTGCCAAAGTAAAACTTGGTCAGGTGGTTACCTTCACCGATAACTCGAGCAACGCCAACAGATACCTGTGGAATTTTGGTGACGGTATTCAAAGAAATGATTTGCGTGAGCAAAAATACGCTTACTCTACTCCGGGAACTTACACCGCTGCACTCACTGTTTGGAATAAGAAAGAGAAAGATGAAGCCACCACAACTAGGGCCGTTACCGTGGAGCCTCCAACGAAAGATGATATTATGGGAGTGTGGTACTATTATTTTGTGCAAGATGTGAAGCAATGGGAGACCTTTACTGACAAATCTACCGCGATTAACGAGGCAAGAACAAATCAGGTTTATGCTTTTGACCGCAACGACTTTTTTGCCGGTGATGCCGATACATTTAGTTTAAATATTAATAATTACGGAACTAATATTTTGTATTGGCTATGGGAATTGAGTGGAGCCGATATCATACTAAAGGACACGCTTAATGACAAGCAGTATAAATATAACATTGTTAAAATGTATAAGGATGAAATGATTTTGCGTGATAGAAAAGAGGAAGGTTTTGACAGACTTCTTTATTTTAAACGCTAGTCCTTTAATACTCCAGGCAATTTGCTTTGTTTAGTGTAAATTCTACAAATTTCTTGCACACTTTTATTCACGGGAATAAATTGATAATGGAGTAACCTTTTGATTTTTTCATTTGAAAATTTCACCTGCTGAAAAGCTGCGCTAACTGTTTCTTTGGTGATTAAAGGTTGTTTCCCCGTAAAATAGGATTTCCATTTTTCAAACCGCCAAACAAAGGAAGCCATTAACTCGGAAGCTTTAATGTAAGGTCTTCGCACCCCAAAGGCATCATGCATCATATTAAATACCTCAGCGTATTTTAAATTCTCGGAGCAAATAATAAAGCGTTCGTTTTCAATATTTCCTTCCATCAAATGAATCATGATATTAGCCACGTCACGCACATCAACAAAACCTGTTATTCCATCACTAAAAAATTTAAGCCCCTTGAATGAGTTGCGAAACATGTTGCTGCTTCCGCTATGCCAATTACCCGGTCCTAAAATTACTGATGGGTTCACAACAACAATCTTTAAACCCTCTTCGGAAGCACGCCAAACCTCCCTTTCAGCGTTATATTTAGATATGCCATAATTTGAATTTTGCGGGCTGTTAACGAAATAGGTTTCTTCTGTAACAAATTCATCAATACCTGCCTTTCCCAGAGCGGCCACAGAGCTTACATGACAAAACTTTTTAACTTTTCGAAGCAAACACATATTCACCAACACTTCAGTTCCTTTGGTATTGGTATCATTCATTTTTTCAATATCTGGCGGACTAAAGGATACAATTGCCGCGCAGTGATAAACATAATCCACATCAGCAAGTAAGTCGTATATAAACTCAGTGTCTGTTATACTTCCATAATACCAATTTATTTGAGCATATAGTTTCTCATCTTCATCATTATAGGCAGTAAAAGCAGTATGTACCTTTGAGATGCTGCTTTCAGCTGTTGCCAATGCTTTTACTTGATATCCTTTTTTAAGCAGCGACAAGAGGAGATGACTGCCCAACAAACCACTTGCACCTGTTACTAAAATCATAATTCAATTTAAGGATGAAGAGAAAAATAGCATGAATACGGGTACAATATTAGCACTATATTTGCCAAAATTTTATTAAAAAGTTTATGATCACTAAAAACTTTGTAGAAGAGCTGCGTTGGAGAGGCATGCTGCATGATATGATGCCCGAAACAGAGGATGCCTTAAATACCGCTATGACCTCGGGGTATATCGGCTTTGATCCTACTGCCGATTCATTGCATGTGGGAAGTTTGGCTCAAATAATGACTTTGCTGCACTTTCAACAGGCAGGCCACAAGCCATTTGTATTAATTGGTGGTGCAACCGGCATGGTTGGAGATCCCTCAGGAAAATCACAAGAAAGAAATTTATTGGATGAAGCCACATTGAATAAAAATGTAGAAGGCATAAAAAATCAACTGCTTAAATTTTTAGATTTCAGCACCGGAGAAAACAAGGCAGAATTGGTGAACAATTACGATTGGTTTAAACAATTCAGCTTTTTAGATTTCATCAGAGATGCAGGTAAACACATTACTGTAAATTATATGATGGCTAAAGATTCGGTTAAGAAGCGTATTAGTGGTGAAGACCGAGAAGGTATGTCGTACACCGAATTTAGTTATCAGTTGATTCAGGGTTATGATTTTTATTATTTGTGGAAGCATCATCAAGTAAAACTCCAAATGGGCGGCAGCGATCAATGGGGAAACATTACCACAGGTACAGAATTTATCAGGCGTAAAGATGGAGGTAAAGCTTATGCGCTTACTACGCAGTTGATCAAAAAAGCTGACGGAACAAAATTTGGCAAGAGCGAGAGTGGCAATATTTGGTTAGACAAATCTAAAACTTCTCCTTACTCCTTTTATCAATTTTGGCTGAATACAAGTGATGAAGATGCAAAATCATACATCAGAATATTTACATTGCTTGATTGTGAAACGATAACTGCATTAGAAGAGGAGCATTTTAGTGCACCACATTTACGTGTATTGCAAAAGGCGCTTGCAAAAGATGTTACTATTCGTGTTCACTCCGAGGAAGATTATTTAACTGCAATTGAGGCATCTGAAATATTATTCGGGAAGGGCACTTCTGAGGCATTGGCAAAAATTGATGAAACCACATTTTTATCGGTATTTGAGGGCGTTCCAACATTCAGTATTGATGCTTCATTATTACAATCGGGAATTATTTTAGAAGATTTATTGGTGGTTCACACAACTATTTTCCCTTCTAAAGGAGAGGCCAGAAAGAATATTGCCGCGGGCGCTGTTTCAATGAATAAGAATAAAATGATTGATCAAGCGGCTTTGATACAACAAAACGACTTAATTAATCATAAGTACCTGTTGCTTCAAAAAGGGAAAAAGAATTATTTTTTGGTAATTGTTGCCTAGCTCTATTTAAGATTTATTAATTTTTCGGTAGCAGCGTGAAACTGACCAATAGGTTGATGCATGCAATTAAACCTATCATAACGCTTGCTAATTTCATAAAATTCCGGAAGTGCTTTTTCATTCACAGCAATAAGCAATCCACCGGAGGTTTGAGGATCACATAGCAACAAAAATTCCAGCCCATTCATCCCATCAATTGCAGGCCCATAAGCATTGAAATTTTTTGTGGTGATATCAGGGTAGCAAAATTGTTTTGTATATGTTTCTATTCCTTCAATGAAAGGAATATCAGTTAATTTAATTGTGGCAGAAAGGTTATTTCCTTTGATCATTTCTGTTAGGTGACCTGCAAGGCCAAAACCAGTCACATCTGTCATTGCATTCACTCCAATTATTTTCCCTACAGCTTCACCCAAGCTATTGAGTGTAGTCATCATTTCAACCATTAATTTTTCATCATGAGCGGTAATGATTTGTCGCTTTAATGCAGCAGAAAGAATACCTAAGCCCAATGGTTTTGATAAAAAAAGATAGTCACCTTCTTGGGCAGTATTGTTTTGTTTGATATCATTTTTGCTAATTAATCCTGTAACCGCAAGACCAAAGATTGGTTCTGATGTTTCTATACTATGACCACCACTTAAAGTTATACCGGCCTCAAAGCATGTAGCTCTTGCACCTTCGAGCACTTGCTTGGCATAATCAATCGGAATTTTATCTACAGGCCATCCTAAAATACCTAAAGCAGTGAGCGGTTTACCTCCCATGGCATACACATCGCTAATAGCGTTACAAGCGGCAATCCGCCCAAAATCGAAGGCATCATCAACAATTGGAGTGAAGAAATCAGTGGTACTGATGATTGCTTTCTGTTCATCAATTAAGTACACTGCTGCATCATCATTATTTTTATTGCCAACCAATAAATTAAGATCATTTATTTCAGCAGCACTCGAAGCTAGTATTGAATTTAAATGATTCGGTGCAATCTTGCAACCACAGCCAGAACCCTTGCTGTATTGTGTCAGTTTTATATTTTCCATTTTTAGTTTTCTGCTAATGCAATCAATAATTTGGCAATTTCCTCATTGCTTTTTCCATTGGCAGAAACAGCAAAAACAGTTTCACTTTTGCGTTGCTGTTTACTATGTAAATAATTTTTATCGTAATACTCGAGCAGCATGAATATCCAAGCATTTAATTCGTTTGCCATCAAAAAATCGAGTGCTTGTTGCATCCTTAAATTTCCCATTTTCTTTTCAACTTTTTTGGTACACTCGGCTAAAATTTGCTTATCAAAACTTCCGTAATCTTTTAAGATATTTTCTATCCTTTGTTGCAATGGCAACTGCAAATCGTATGTAATAGCTTGCCTCATGGCATCATAAACTTTATGAGGAATACGCACTTTTCCTATGAGTCTACTTTCATTTTCGAGCCATGTTACTTTGTTTGAATCTAACGCATTCCAGTGCACAGCAAGTTTATTTTCAAACATTTCTACCGATGGCTGAAGCGATTGGCCTAATGCGCCAAAAGCAGAGCCACGGTGGCATGCCAATTGTTCAAGATCAATTACTTGCCCTCCAAGTTTTTTTATTTCATGCAAAATATACGTTTTACCTACCCCCGTTTTTCCACCAACAATCCTTATTTTTTTTGTCAATTCGAGCGTTTGCAAAACCCAATGTCTGTATTTTTTATATCCTCCTTGCAGCAGCAGCACCTCAAAACCTGCTGTATGCAGCAGAAAAGCCATAATGTTACTACGTAGGCCACCACGCCAACAATACATGCCTACTTTTTTATCGGGAGCCAACTGAATCGCTTGTTGTAGAAATTCATGAAACTTATAACCTACCAATTGATATCCTTTCAAAACTGCAGCTTGATTACCTTCTTGTTTATAGGTAGTACCTACGATGGCTCTTTCTTCATTGTTGAGCAAGGTTAGGTTAAGCGCCCCCGGAATGTGTGCATGTGCAAATTCACCCTCACTACGAACATCAATTATAGGAATGCATTGCGCTTGTTCAATAAATTGTATAATGTCAATTTTGTGTATCAAGGTAGGACTGTTTCAGCAAATATAACAAAGAAAGTATGATTACTTATTGATTCTTTTAGTTTTTAAATAATCTATGGGAGCACCCAAAATATTGATTTAATGGATTGCTCGTTGCCAACTTTACAACTTTACGATTTTGCCTAGGATTCCATCTTCCTTAATCAAATCTTTGATTTGAGCATAGGGTATAAAAACTGATGGACGCGTACGATATGTTCCTATTTCATAAGCGTTAAATTGAAACAATAGTCCTTTCTTTTGAATGATAAAGTTATTGTTTATCCTGAATTCACCCGACTCGAAATCCCATCCTTCCTTACCATTCACATCAACAAATATTTTTTCGGCAAGTTGATTTAACTTGCTCGAATAATCTGGTTTAAAAATCATATCAAGACTGATTTCCTCTCCGTTTTTAAGTTCAAAATTTTTATACGTAACTGATGAAAGTGGGTGCGCTGCGCCATCATCGTATCGATAATTCCAACATCCAATACAAATTAATTCTTCTTCGTTTGACTCCACTGTAAAATTTATATCAACCTCACTAAATAACTCTTGGTCATCATTCACCGATTTCAAATACTCATTAATTGATTGATATTGATTACCAATGATCAACTTTGTGATAGCGCTGTTAATCTTTTCGCTGTTAGAATTGTTGGGCAGCGCTATCTTTATCATGTTGATATCAATGTAGCTGCAACGCTTACTTGTATCTTTCTTTTTCGCTTCACAATTTTGACTTCTTAATTCCTGAAATGCAATTTGCAAATCAGTATTTTTAACTTCGGTAAGTGTGAAAGGAAATTGTGATTCACCGCTAATCCAAGTGCCTTCAAAAATTTGCGAGGACTTCAACTTACCATGGAAAACGGCCACCTCTTCGTACTTTTCATTCTGTGCTTTCAAAGTAATCTCATTAGATGCTAATAGCTGTCCTGTTATGAGGTAAAGTGCATTATCATCATCAATATAGTAGCTTCCCGAAAAAGCAGAATCACTCAAGGTCAAATCCATCGTTAGCTTGATATCGGTACCAATATTGCCATGAAATTTTTTATAAAAATTATTGGTGGTTTTGATGGTCATATCACCTGTTTGTGCCGCTTCAACCTTATCTTTTTGAGTTGATGGATTGTTGCATGCAATAGATATCATACATATCGCAATGCCAATTTTTAGTATATATTTCATAGTGTGTTTTTTTATTTATTGATTCCCAAAGCTCTCTTAAAAAGATAAAAAATAGCGTACTAAAATATTTATTTTATCAACCCCTTGAGCTCGAGAACACGGCTTGAAACAGCAACAAGAAAATATTCCCTTTGAGCAAAATGGATGATAACAGCAAGTTAAAAATCAATATCCATTGAGCACGGGCAATGATCAGAGTGCTTAGCTTCGGGTAAGATGGCAGCTCCTCTTAAATTATCTTTTAAATTTTCGGTTACGATATTATAATCAATACGCCATCCTAAATTTTTTGCTCTTGCATTAGCCCTATAACTCCACCACGTGTACTCGTGTGGTTGTTGGTTAAAAACACGGAAACTATCTACATATCCCTGTTCTAAAAAATTGTCAAACCAATCGCGCTCCTCAGGTAAAAAGCCCGATGTATTGGCATTTGATTTTGGATTATGAATATCAATGGGTTTGTTACATATGTTGTAATCTCCACAAACGATGAGCTTGCTTCTTTCCTTACGCAAGTTATCCAGATAATTTGTAAAATCATTCAACCAAACCATCTTAAATGCCTGTCGCTCATCGCCCGTTGTGCCTGATGGCATGTAAACACTTACCACCGAAACATCGCCAAAATCTGCACGCATCAATCGCCCTTCTTGATCATATTTTTCTATCCCCATCCCATAATGCACAGCATCGGGTTTATGCTTGCTAAGTATAGCTACACCGCTATATCCTTTCTTTTGTGCAGGATACCAATAATGATGAAAACCTGCTTGTTCGAAAACTGTGGTGTCGAATTGATCGGGACTCGCTTTGATCTCTTGCAAGCATACCATATCTGCACCGCTTTCATTAAGCCACTCAAGCCAGTTTTTTGTGAGCGCAGCGCGAATACCATTAACATTGTAGGTGATTATTCTTTTCATATGGAGTATAAAATAGTTGAGTTATTTAGGGGCAATTCGTAACAATACCAATGCTATAAAGAAGTACAGAATATTTGGAATCCATACCGCTAAGAGTGGCGATAAATTACCATTTGTCGCAAAAGTTGTGGATACTTGCAAGAACAAAATATATGAAAAACTGATGAGCATACCCAAACCTATATGCAAACCCACTCCCCCTCGAGATTTACGGCTAGCCATACTTACGCCTATCAAGGTTAAAATAAATGTAGCAAAAGGCATAGACGTTCTTCGATACTTTTCAAGCTCAAAATAGGCAATTTCATCAGATCCACGCATTTTTTCCTCGGCAATAAATTGATCCAACTCAGGTCTGTTCATTGTTTCCACATTGTTTAATCTGGTGCTAAAGTCTGCCGGCTTGAAATTGTATGTGGTATCAAATTCTGCACCTGTTTTGAGCGTTTCTCTCATGCCGTTGATTTTTCTGATGGCATAATCTTGCACTTTCCATTTGCCTTTAATACTGTCAAATTTTATTTGATTGGCCATTAATTTATACACCAATTTACCATCTTTAAAAATTTCATAACTGAACCTTGATCCAATATTTTGAAAATTGTTGTAACTCTCAAAGTATATATATTCTCCAGGTTTAATTTGACGATGTATGTTGATATCGCTGTTGCGGAATTTGTTTCTGATGTAGGTATTTTCGAAAGCCAATCTTTTTTGGTTGGCATGAGGAATAACATAATTATTAAGGTAAAAAGAAACACCTGCCAATACACAAGAAGCCAACATGTATGGCATCAAAAATCTTCTGAAACTTATACCGCTCGAGAGAATCGCTACCACCTCGGTATTGCTTGCCATTTTTGATGTAAAAAATACTACTGCAATAAAGGTGAATAAAGGACTAAAGAGGTTAACGAAAAAAGGGATAAAATTCAAATAATATTCAAAAACAATTACTTTAAACGGGGCCTTGCTTTGAATAAAATCATCTATTTTCTCAGAAATATCAAATATAATGGCCACAAGCACAATCAATAGAATGGCATACACAAATGTGCCCAAGAATTTTTTAATGATATATAAATCGAGTTTTTTCAATCGAATACCTTACAATCTAACCGATAATTTTTTAACCATTTTATTCTTCCAATCGTTAAATGTATTAACTTTTATTTGTCGCCTGGCTTCCTCTACTAACCATAAATAAAATGCCAAATTATGAATGCTTGCAATTTGTGCAGCGAGTCTTTCACCCGCAATAAATAAGTGTCTTAAATATGCTTTGCTGTAAAACGAATCAACATACGAAGTGCCAAACTCATCAAGGGGTGAAAAATCATCTTTCCACTTTTCATTTTTCATGTTCATGATTCCGTTTTGTGTAAACAGCATACCATTGCGCGCATTCCTTGTGGGCATTACACAATCCATCATATCTACACCCAAGGCAATATTTTCAAGAATATTTACCGGAGTACCTACCCCCATTAAGTAGCGTGGCTTATCGGCAGGCAAAATTTGACATACCACATCGGTCATCTCATACATCATTTCGGCAGGTTCTCCCACCGATAAACCGCCAATAGCATTACCATCACGATTTTTGGAGGCAATATACTCAGCCGATTGTATACGTAAGTCCTTGTATGTGCTTCCCTGTACTATAGGAAATAATGTTTGCTCATAGCCATACAATCCTTCTGTTTCATCAACACGGGCACAACAGCGATCAAGCCAACGATGGGTGAGCCCCATAGATTTTCGCGCGTAGTCATAGTCGCAAGGATAAGGCGTGCATTCATCCAAAGCCATGATGATGTCAGCACCAATAATGCGCTGAATATCCATGGTGCTTTCAGGTGTAAACATGTGCTTTGAGCCATCTATATGCGATGCAAATCTGACCCCTTCCTCGGTGAGTTTTCTTTGTGCAGCCAGAGAGTATACTTGATAACCACCACTATCAGTTAAGATAGGTTTATCCCAGTTCATAAATCGGTGCAAACCTCCGGCCTTTTGCATAATATCCATACCCGGCCTAAGAAACAAATGATAGGTATTACCCAATATAATTTGAGCTTTGATATCCTGTTTCAACTCATGCTGATGAACCCCTTTTACTGAGGCCAAGGTACCAACAGGCATAAATATTGGCGTTTCAATTTCTCCGTGAGCTGTTGTAATTATCCCGGCACGCGCCTTACTCCCTGCATCTTGGGCTTCAATTTTAAATTTCATCTGATATTGCCGAATTATTTCTTTTAAATATTTAAGAAGCTACTTTAACCGCGAAGCACCGCACCAAGTTCTTCTTCATAAGCCTTAATTAACTTGCTCATTACCTTATCGATTTGCTTATCGTTGAGCGTTGCCTCTGTATCTTGAAGTGTAAAACTTACCGCATAGGATTTTTTACCGGATTCCAAATTTTTACCTTGGTAAACATCAAATAAACTGACCGATTTCAACAAATGCTTCTCCGACTTTTTTGCAATTTGCTCAATCTGTGCAAAACTTATTTTTTCATCAATCAACAGCGCCAAATCTCTTCTTACTTCCGGATATTTTGGCACTTCGGTGTACTGCACCTTATGATTTGCTACTGGCTTATATATATCATCAAGTAAAACTTGCGCGTAAAAAACTTCTGATTGTATATCAAAATCTTTTAGCAGCTGCGACTTCACGATGCCTGCCAAAGCAATTTCTTTATTGTTATGCTGATATTGAAGACCATAAGAAAGCAGCGCATGATGATCAATAAGTGTAGTGTTTGGAGATAAACCCAACTGATGAAACAACGTTTCCATAACACCTTTCAATCTAAAATAATCTTCCTTGTCCTTACTACTGTTCCAACTTTCTGCATACTGATTCCCACACAGCACAATGGATAAAACATTTGATTCAACAAACCTATCCTGTTGCTTGCCATAAACTTTACCTATTTCAAACAATTTTAAATCTACTTGCTTCCTATTAACGTTAAATCGAATGGTTTCCAATGCGCCAAATACCATTGATTGCCTTAAACTATCGAGCTCAGAGCTCAAAGGATTCAATAATTTTACAACATTGTATTGATTGTCATTCAGGTATTTTTCGGCATAAGCAGAAGAAGTAAGTGAGTTATTGAGAATTTCCTGAAAACCTATACCTGAAAGAATTTTTCTGATTTTTTTATTGATTTGTTCGGCATCCGGATTGGGTTTAGAAACCAGTGAAACACGCATTTGATCCGGAATTTCTATTTGATTGTATCCATAAATTCTGAGAATCTCTTCGATTACATCGGCTTCTCTGTATACATCTACTTTATTTAAAGGGATCTCAAGTTTGAGTTTACTATTTTGCTCTTCAATTAGTTTGATCCCCAAATGTTTAAGAATATGTACAATCTCGTGTTTATCAATCTTTTTTCCAATAAGTGTAGCGCACCTATTCAAATCTAATTCTACCACACGAGGCACAATCACAACAGGATAAACATCAATAATTTTTGATGTTACTTTCCCTCCTGCAATTTCCTGTAAAAGCTGAGCAGCACGCTTTAAAGCAGGGATTGTAACATCAGGATCGGTGCCTCTTTCGAACCTGAATGATGCATCTGTTTTTAAATTATGATACTTTGAGGTCTTGCGAATAAAAGCAGCATCAAAATAAGCACTTTCCAAAAAAATGACAGTGGTTTGTGCACTAACCCCTGAATGCAATCCGCCATAAATACCAGCTATACACATTGGCTCAGAGGCATTGCATATCATTAAATCATCGGTTGTTATTTCTCTTTCAATACCATCAAGCGTCACAAATTTTTCAGCAGCTGTAGGTGTTTTCACAACTACTTTATTTCCTAAAATTTTTGATGCATCAAAAGCATGTAAAGGTTGCCCAAATTCATGAAGAACATAATTGGTTATATCCACAACATTATTAATTGGCTTTACACCAATGGCTTGCAATCTATGTTTAAGCCAGTCAGGAGAATCTGTCACATGTAAGTTCGAAATAGAAATTCCGCAATAGCGCGCACATGCCAACTGATTGAGCACCTCAACATCCACAGTTGTTTCTTGATTGGAAACAGCAAAATGTGCAGTATCAGGAAGTTTTATTTGAACTTCCTTTCCCGTTTTGTGAGCGATTACTGCGGCTAAATCGCGGGCGACTCCAATATGCGAAGCAGCATCAACCCTATTAGGTGTGAGACCAATTTCAAAAACAATATCACTTTCAATTTTAAAATAATCTGCAGCCGCAGTACCTATCTTCGTATCGGCAGGCAAAACCATAATTCCCGAATGCGATTGGCCAATTCCTATTTCATCTTCTGCACAAATCATTCCTTCAGAAAGTTGCCCTCTTATTTTTGATTTCTTTATCTCAAAGGGCTCACCATCGGTAGGATATAGTTTAGCTCCAATAAGTGCAACAATTACTTTTTGACCGACACCCACATTAGGAGCGCCACAAACAATTTGCAGGGGGTTTCCGGTTCCTACCTCCACAGTGGTCAAGCTTAATTTATCAGCATCAGGATGTTTCTCACATGTCAGTACTTCACCAACAACCATTCCGGCTAAACCACCTTTGATGCTCTCAAACTTTTCAAATGACTCCACTTCAAGACCACAAAAAGTAAGTATCTCTGCTACCTCAGCAGCAGGTAAATCAACATCAACATAGGTTTTCAACCAATTGTAGGAAATCTTCATATCGTTATTTAAAAATGTATGTGCAAAAGTATATTTTTTTGAAGAACTTGATTCCTGCCATCTTTCAATAATCAGCAATTAATGAACATATTTGCATAAATTTAGTTAAGCGGCATGAAATGAATGATTTTAGCGAAAGTATCATTGAATGGTACGAAAAAAACAAGCGCGATTTACCTTGGAGAAATACAAATAATCCCTATTACATCTGGATTTCCGAGGTAATTTTGCAACAAACAAGAGTGGATCAGGGGCTCCCCTACTACATTAAATTTATTGAGTCATTTCCACAAATAGAATTACTTGCCCAAGCACCACAAGACGAAGTATTGCGCCTTTGGCAGGGATTGGGTTATTATTCAAGAGGCAGAAATTTACATTTCACGGCCAAACAGATAGTTGAAGATTTTGGGGGTATTTTTCCTACTGAATATGAAAATCTTATCCGTTTAAAAGGCATTGGTAGTTACACCGCTTCTGCTATTTCATCCTTTTGTAACAATGAACATCGAGCCGTTGTTGATGGCAACGTATATCGTGTTCTGTCCCGCTATTTTGGTATCGATACCGATATCAATTCCAATCAAGCCAAAAAACAATTCCAGGATCTTGCAGAAAGTTTATTAAACAAGAAAAAATCGGGACAACACAATCAGGCTATCATGGAGTTTGGAGCTCTTCAATGTGTGCCAAAAAATCCGGCATGCGATAAATGCCCGCTTCAAAACTCCTGTGCTGCCTTGCAAAAAAAGATGGTTGACCGATTACCGGTGAAAACAAAAAAGATAAAATCTAAAAAAAGATATTTCAATTATTTGATGATAATTGATGAAAATGAGCGCGTGTTGGTAAACAAAAGAACATCAGGAGACATTTGGGAAGGATTATATGAATTCCCGTTGATTGAAACTAATGATGAGATTGACTATCCTACAATTGAAAGTAATTCCGACTTTAAAAAAATTACAAGCGAAAGAAAATTCAACATCGCGGCTGTTAGTAATGTATTCAAGCATCAATTAACGCATCAAACCATCTATTGTAAATTTTTTACCGTAAAAATTAAATATTTAACTAACGAAAAGCATTTTGAAATCGTTGAATGGAATGAGTTTGATAAATACCCAAAACCAATTCTAATACAACGTTTTTATCAAATTAATCGATTAAAAATGAAATAGTTAATTATTTTTTTATATTTGTTGCATTAAAAAGAAATATTCAGCCGATGAAAAAGTTATATATATTATTGTTCGTTCTCTCTCTTTCACTCGTATCCAAGGCATCTCACATTAGCGGTGGAGATATGAGCTACACTTGGGTTGGCCCTGGAGCGAATACCTACCTCATTACACTTAATCTTTTTAGAGACTGTGATGGTATTACCATGGGTACAAGTGAAACAGTTACAGCTACCAGTACATGCGGAGGAAGTGTAAGCATCACTGTAAACCTTACCAATCCCGGGGGATCAGAAATTTCTCAGCTTTGCGACAATCAATTGAGTACTTGTAATGGAGGCACCTATCCCGGAATGCAATTATATACTTATCAAGCTACAGTTGATTTATCTCCAGCATGCGATACTTGGACATTGAGTTGGACAACCTGTTGCAGAAATAACACGATAAACGTTCCTTCAAGCTCGAGTGATGATATTTATATTCAGGCCACCATGAATAGCATTACAGCGCCTCAAAACAATTCTCCTTCATTTACCTCGCAACCTATACCGTATGTATGTATCAACCAACCTGTAAATTACAATTACGGTGTTGTTGAGCCTGATGGAGATTCATTAGTATACTCATTTACCAACGGGTACGTTGCCGGAGCTGGCTCATTGACCTATGGAGGAGGTTATTCGGGCGCAGTGCCTATTCAAGGTATTACTATTGACCCAGTTACAGGTAACATAAACTTTACACCAAATGTGTTGGGCAATTTTATTGTTGTTGTTCAGGTAGACGAATATGACGACCAAGGAAATTTAATCAGTACAACCATGCGAGATATTCAATTTGTTGTACTCAATTGCACCAATCAGCAGCCGGATGTCAACAGTGGTACTATTACCAATGTTGTTGGAACTGCCAATTTAACGGGTCCAATGCAACTTGAGTTGTGCGAAGGGAATACCTTCTCATTTACCGCAGTATACACTGATCCTGATGTGAATGACACTTTGAGTATTACCACCAATTTAGGAACCGTTTTAACCAATGCTACCTACACCACAAGCGGCACTAATCCATTTACAGTAGTCTACACCTGGACAGTTCCACCAGGTGCAGCTGGCGCTAATACAACTTTCGTGGCAACTATTACTGATGGTAATTGCCCTATCCTTGGTCTTCAATCCTATGTGTACGATATCAATGTCCTTGATCGTACACTTGCATATCCTGACCAAACCATTTGCGGTTCCCAAACAGCACAATTAAATGCCAGTGGAGGTAATATTTTCACTTGGTATGATATGTCAGGTAATTTAATTCCTGTTGGTCCTCAATTTTCTTGTAACCCTTGCAATAATCCTGTTGCACAGCCAACAGTAACCACAAGTTATGTTGTTCAAAGTGACTTACTTGGCAGTTGTATCAGTTCTGATACTGTTACGGTATCCGTTGCCACAGATTTTACATTCTCTCTCACACAGAGTAATAATAGTGCATGTTTGTTTCAACCTATTCAGTTAAACTGTATACCCAATCCTCCGGGTGTGTATGCTTACAGTTGGACACCTGCATCATACATGAGCAATCCAAACATTGCAAACCCTGTGTTAAATCCAACTGCATCAGGCACTTACTGGGTGCATAATACGGTTACCAATGCGCAAGGTTGTCAATACA
>JBILUU010000243.1:0-4798 GCA_044370815.1 Bacteroidia bacterium | reverse complement strand
TTTATAGTTGGACTAAAAAATAAATGCATTTGGTATAACATGACCATTATCATTTTTTATGGTTGCTGCCTCTCATAATTTTGTGGTTAAAATTAACCGCTAAAATAATACTCCCATGATCAAAGATTTTTCAGCACTCACAATTGATGATATAGAAACAGCCGGAGGTAAAAATGCTTCATTAGGCGAAATGATAGCTAATCTTTCAAGTAAAGGAATCAATGTTCCCAAAGGATTTGCAGTATTGTCATCGGCATATCATATGTTTCTTGATGATAATCATATCAAAGAAAAACTTCAGAAAGAATTAGATCAACTTGATAAGGAATCGCTATCTAATTTGAGTGAAATTGGAACTGCTTGTCGGAAACTTATTGCTGAAGGTAAAATGCCACCATCTATGAAGGTAGCCATCGTTGATGCTTATCGTGAACTTTCTGATGGAAAGCATATTTCGGTAGCAGTAAGAAGCAGTGCCACCGCTGAAGATTTACCATCGGCAAGTTTTGCAGGTCAGCATGATAGTTTTTTAAACATCACCGATGAAGCCCAACTATTGCAGGCCGTAAAAAAATGCTATATTTCATTATTTAACGATAGGGCAATTAAATACCGTATTGATAATGGTTTTGAACACATGCAAGTAGGATTGTCTGTTGGCATTCAGCAAATGATACGTGCTGATAAAGCTGCTGCCGGTGTGGCGTTTACACTAGATCCCGAAACAGGATTTAAGAATATTATATACTTGACATCGGCCTGGGGACTTGGCGAAAATATTGTACAAGGTGCGGTAAATCCCGATGAGTTTTATATTTTTAAACCAGCCTTAAAACTTAATCAACAGGCCATCATTAAACACAGGTTGGGAGCTAAAGAAAACAAAATGATTTATGAAAATACAGGAGAGCGCCCAGTTAAAAATGTTTCAACTTCAGCTATTGAAAGAAATAGTTTTTCGATTAATGATGATGAAGTATTAAGATTAAGTAAATGGTGTTTGTTGATTGAACAGCATTATGGAGTGCCTATGGATATTGAATGGGCAAAGGATGGTGATAGTGGTGAGTTGTATATTATACAGGCGCGTCCCGAAACAGTGCATACAGCAGTACAAAAAGCATTCATAAAGGAATATAAACTTAAATCAAAGGCAGCGCCAATTTGCACAGGAAAGGCTGTTGGACATGCAATTGTAACAGGCAAAGTATGTATTGTAAAATCAATGGCTGATGCAGGTAAGGTGATGCAGGGCGATATTCTTGTGGCTGATATCACCAATCCAGATTGGAATGCAATGATGCGAAAGGCGGTGAGTATTATCACAAATAAAGGCGGTCGCACCAGTCATGCCTCTATAGTAGCCCGTGAACTTGGTATTCATGCTGTGGTAGGAACAGGCAATGCCACCGATAAACTCTATGATGGACAAGTAATAACAGTTTCATGTATTGAAGGTGATGAAGGAAAAGTGTATGATGGTAAACTTGATTGGCAGGAAAAAATAGTTACCATAAATGATCTGCCTGCAGTAAAAACAAAACCTATGTTTATTCTTGCCGATCCCGATAAAGCATTCCGATTGTCATTTTTACCAAATGAAGGAGTAGGCTTATTAAGAATGGAATTTATTATAGCTAACACCATACGCATTCATCCTATGGCATTGGTACAATTTGATAAGTTAAGCGACTCAAACGATCGCAAAGCAATTGAAGCAATTACCATGCATTATGCAGATAAGAAAAAATACTTTGTCGAAAATTTAGCAGAGTCGGTAGCTATAGTAGCAGCTGCTTTTTACCCCAAAGAAGTGATTGTAAGGATGAGTGATTTTAAAACCAATGAATATGCTCAATTGATAGGAGGGAAGATGTTTGAACCACTCGAGGAGAATCCTATGCTTGGTTTTAGAGGGGCTTCTAGATACTACAACGAGCAATATCGCGATGGTTTTGGATTGGAATGCGAGGCAATGAGAGTAGCGAGAGATGAAATGGGTTTTACCAATATCAAATTGATGATTCCTTTTTGTCGCACCATTGAAGAAGGCAAACGTGTACTTGAAACAATGAAATTTTATGGACTTGAAAGAGGTAAAAACAATCTTGAAGTTTATGTGATGGCTGAGATTCCATCAAATGTAATTCTTGCAGAAAAGTTTGCGGCCTTGTTTGATGGCTTCTCAATAGGATCAAATGACTTAACACAACTTACTTTGGGAATCGATCGCGACTCAGCTATTATCAGCAATTTATTTGACGAAAATAATGAAGCAGTAAAAGTGATGCTTTCTTCGGTAATTAGAGCAGCAAAAGAAGCCGGGGTTAAAATAGGATTATGCGGACAAGCACCAAGCGATTATCCTCAATTTGCACAGTTCCTAGTTGAGCAAGGTATTGATAGCATATCATTCACTCCTGATGCATTGATAAAAGGCATTCAAAATATTGCTGCAGCAGAAATGAAACAGGCAATGCAACATGATTTTACTGTTTAGCCCAAATTCCAATAATGCGTTTGCATTAAAAATAAATAGCTAACATGTTTCATTGTAATCTGGGTTAAAAAATAAATACGCAATGGTTAATGCCGATACTACTTGAAATTAGTCCAATAAGGTTAAGCCGCAATTAGACTAAATTGAAAGTGTAATCGGTGTAAAAATATGATTTACAGTTTCTTTATCGTTTACGGATTTTTAATGCATAAACTGGATTAAATAGCTTGAACTATTTAATAAAAACAATTGCTATTATTTGTTGTGCATTAAACCTTTTTTTAATTTTATAGTCAAAATAACTAAAGAAACTATATGAAAAAAATTATACTGCTTACTTTCCTGTTCTTCATTTTTTCACATCATAAAAATTATGCACAAGGAATTTATTTTCCGCCTCTAAGCAGCACAGCATTTTGGGATACACTCTCGCCCGCAGCATTGGGTTGGTGTACTGATAAAATTGATAGTTTGTATGATTATCTCAATCAGCAAGATACTAAAGGTTTTATAGTGCTTAAAGATGGCAAAATTGTGCTTGAAAAATACTTCGGAACATTCACTGCTGATAGTCTTTGGTATTGGGCTTCGGCAGGAAAAACAATTACCTCTTTTTTAGTAGGTAAGGCACAGGAGGAGAACTTTCTCTCCTTGTCTGATACAACAGCGAGCTATCTCGGGGCAGGTTGGACAAACTGTACCCCTTCAAAAGAAAATAAAATTAAAATATTGAATCAGCTTACAATGACCTCGGGCCTTGATGATGGTGTGCCTGATAATCACTGTACCATTGACACTTGTTTGAATTACCTTGCCGATGCAGGCACGCGCTGGGCTTATCATAATGCACCATATACCTTACTTGAAAATGTGCTAACAAATGCTACCGGCTTCACCATGAATCAGTACACGCAAACAAAACTTAAGTTAAAAACAGGGATGACAGGTTCATGGTTTACCATTGATTACGATAATGTATTTTTTAGTAAAGTAAGAAGTATGGCTCGTTATGGACTGTTGATGCAAAACAACTGTATTTGGAATACTGATACATTACTGTTTGATACTGCCTATATCAATCAAATGACGAATACCTCACAATCATTCAATTTGTCATACGGCTATTTGTGGTGGTTAAACGGAAAGTCGTCTTACATGGTCCCTACGAGTCAATTCGTTTTTCAGGGGGCCTATGCTCCTGATGCACCTGCCGACATGTTTGCAGGCATAGGAAAAAACGGGCAAATATTAAGTGTGTCTAAAAGTAAAGGACTAGTGGTTGTAAGAATGGGAAATCAGGTGAGTGGCGGTGAAGTTACGCTGCAGTTGTGTAATAGCATTTGGCAAAAACTCAATGCAGTCATGTGCAATACAGTGCAAGTTCAAAAAAGCGAAACGCTTCAATCTGCCATAACAATCTTTCCAAATCCTGCACAAAATGTCCTAAATATATCAATGAATGGAATATTGAATTATTCCGTTCAAATCACAAATAGTATTGGCAAAGTAATGTTTAATCAACAAAATCAAAAAAGTATTGATATTTCATCATTCCCGAAAGGTTTTTACATCCTATCTCTTACTTCAGGAGAGCAGGTTTACACCGGAAAATTTATTAAACAATAAGATTAGTTTATCTACCCTCTGAAGCTTCTGCTTATTTTAAAATAAATTAGGTACTTTGAATCCACTCAACTTCACTTTTCTTCTCCCGATACATCGGTACAAGCAAATACTCTTATTTACGATTTTATAATAGTTCAGTATCGTTTCAATCCAAAATTGTTCGTGAGCACCTGATGTTATTAACCCGAATTAATCAGTAGAAGTTACGTATGTAACGCACTAGTGATTTTATGAGGGCAATCCCGCTTAGCAGGTGTTTTCAATCCATTGAACCAATGGATTGAATTACAGCTGTTTTAGCGATTCCGCATTTTCTAATGCGGAATTTGGGATTAAAAAAATTATTGTCCAACGATTTCAACCACATAATTTGGGTATCATTTTTATTCAATGCTATGCAGATTTGTTCTTAAAAATGGGAACATGAATATTGTCTATAAGGTAGTATATGTATAAACTAATGATTGATGCAAAGAAGCACCATACCGATACGAGATAATCAGAGAATAAAAGGTGACTAATCATATAAGAAATTACAATTGCCACACCCAATAACCGCATTCCTTTAACGCTTGAAAAAAAAGGAGGAAAAACGGTGGCTATAACATAAAGTCCACCGCCCAGTTTACCAATGCTTAAAGGGTAATCATGTAGGTAGGAAATATGATGCCC
>JBILUU010000242.1:0-4799 GCA_044370815.1 Bacteroidia bacterium | reverse complement strand
CATCGATGGATGTGACCAATTCTTCTTTAAAACTTATTTCGTTGAGGCAAGTTACTTGGTTGATAAACACTTTGTGCCCGTAGTGTAAGGCACTATTCTGAGCTGGTCGGTAAAGGTTTCCGTCCTTTACAAAAAAGTTGCCTGCCGGTCGTGCGTTGCGTACATCAATTTTTACAGGATTGTTGCTGTGAGCATGATATGGACCATGTAAATGCTTGCTATGAAAAATGTGCAACGATGCATTTTCTAAATCACCTGCTGAAGTGCAAAACAACCACCACTTGTTTTGATAGAAAACAAGTGTAGAATCGCGCGCTGCAAATGCTGTTATCAAATCATAACGATTGACAATAGCACTGCTTTTGTCTAATTGATAGAGTGTCACTTTTCCTGAATCGGCCTGCTCGGGTAAACAATAACAGGAGCCATTTTGCCAAATAATAAAAGGGTAGGAGCGGTGTATTTGATCGCCAAAATCAATGAACTTTATTTCTTCTCTTTGTAAATGTTTAATCCCAATTTTACCTATCTGTTCGCGATAGGAATAATATTCGAACATGAGCTCATCACTGCCTTCATTTTTTATTAAAAAAGGGTCAGCGCTATAGTATTCGCGGGTCTGATTTCCCAGTATTTTGGTGGATAAATTTTTGCCCGAAAGCACATCTTCAAGCGACCCATTGAGCATTGCAATTTGCCATGTTTCTGCAAGGAACAACTGCCTGTAATGAAAGCGAAATTTGTTAATGAATAGGCGCAATAAGAAGTTTATAAATTGCCGGTTTAGAGGATACTTATACAGTTTCCCTACAGCAACTGAATTGGAGGCAGTATGATTAATTTCTATTCCGTTCATTAAATCGATACATACTTGTAAAGGCCACCCGGCCGACATTCCCATGAGTTGATCAATTTGTTGCGCGAAGCTGTGATCAATTGTTTTTACATACCCTTTGCGTAAAATTTTTCCCTGATCCAACTGTTCGCTCAGCTGCTGCAAAACTACTGCGGAGGTGTTTTTTTTAAGATAAATTTCCCAAAATCCGGTGGGCCCTCCTCTGATATCATCACTGTCGGCATGATGAAAAGACCAAACCCCATACTTGCTGCTATTGAGTATATCGCCCTTAATGATGTTGAATCCAAACCTCAATAAAAAATCCAATTGGTAGGATTGAACCAATGCCGTATCTTCTGCTTTAAAATAGGTGCTGTATTTTCCTGAATGATTTACCTGGCAATTGACAACAGGTATTTTTTTCAATTCTTTTTCGAGTGATACTATCCCATAGGATGTGGCCCTCAGGAAATATCTTTTATAAGCGCGATAGAAAAAATGCTTGTATGGATATTCTTTTACCTTCTGCCATCGCGACAGTTTTTTTTGTTCGTTACCGGCATTCATTACCAACAGCTTTAATTCAATTTGAGGATGCTGCAGCAATGCTTCAATACAGTTTGCCTCCCACTGCTCAAACAGGTAACTGTTGCATAAAATTCCGAAACTAATTTTCTTGCTCATGTTAAAAGGGCTTCATCAAATAGCCGATCAAAAACCTTTGAAATGGCAGGGTAGGAGTATTGATTAACTATATACTGGCGAATTTCTTTCGATTGGTAATGATGATAATGTTCCATCATTTGCTTCATGGCAGTGATAAGTGCTTGCTCATCATTAACTGCGATCATGATGCCCTGCTTGTCTGTCATCATTTCGGGAACAGCACCAACCCGTGTACTAATAACAGGTATTCCACACGACATGGCTTCAAGCAACACACAGGGAAGTCCCTCGTAATTGCTATTTAAAATAAAACAATCCGACCTACCTATAAATGAGGCAACAGCTGCCGGCTCTTGATAGCCATGAAAATGAATAATTTTTCCATTTAATCCGAGTAATGCTGATTTTTGTTCAAACTGCTCTCTTTCGGGGCCATCACCAATGATATCAATGATAAAATCAACTTTCTCTTGAGATAATTTGTAAGCCGCATTGATGATACCTGTAATATTCTTTTCCTTATCGTTAACGGTTGAAACATGCACAAATCGGAATGGGCCATCACTTTTTTTACTTATTGGAACAAATAATTTGGTGTCAACAACATTACCAATTCGCTTGTATTGATTATGCAAGCCATGTTGCTTCATGCTTTGTTCAAGTTTATTTGAAACAACAATGACCAAGCGAGATAATTTGACGCAAATGGATGTGATTATTTTAGTTAGAAATCCTCTATAATTGCCATCTTCGGGGTAGTATCCCGACCACTGTTCCTGAATAATAAAGGGTATTTTTTTTGCATAATGCAGCCACAACACAAAAATACCTGCAGGAAAAATTACATTTAGTAGCACTAAGTTAGGCACACCTTGTTGCTTAATTAAAGTGCGGTAACACTGCTTAAAACAATGCAAGGAGCGCAATAATTTTTGGATGTTAGATAATATAGGAATTTGATGTTGCACTTTCTTGTAAGTTCCAATAATGCTGTATACACGCTGCTCCTCATGCACCTCAATTTGATAGGCCAAACCAGAGCACACGTGAATAGATGAAATTTGATGAAGCAGTGCTGCTGCCTCTGCGTGGCGCTTAAAAAAAATACCGTGACTCTTTTTTCCCTTTGAAGGATACCAACTGCTGACAAAGAGAATGTGTTTTGACATGTTTTAAATTGAGCAGTTATAACGAAAGTACCTTAATTTTATTTAATAAAACTTGTATGATGTGCCGAAAAACTTAATAATTCAGGTATGCCAGGCATTAGGTGTATTCCCGCTGCTTGATAAGGAGTATAATGATAGCGATATTCCAAAAAACCTCCATGCCATACAAACTTATACTGCCATTGTTTATTTTTTGATTGTTTCATCATTTTATCATCCGTGTAGCCGGGTAAATCATTCCAATTTTTTCTGTAAAACAAGATAGGTCCTCCAATCAATAGTCCTTCATGCGGGCTATCATTGAAGTAACGGGTTGATAGAAAAACACCTGCGTGAGTCATGCCAAAAAAACGATTGCCACAGTCGCGAGGTGCAAGCACCTGTGTAAGGGTAATGCCCAAATAATTGTTGAGGTAATAAGAAACACGTATACCACCAGCAAGGTTGTATACCAAGCGTTTGTCTTGGCTCAAAGTGCGATGAAATAAATTGGGGTTAAGTGGTTTTTTAAGGTGAAAATTGATACCGTTAAGATAAATACCAATACTCCATGTTTGCCCCGTTGATGAAATCGCAGGCAACCAAAATAATAGGATAAAACATGTACGAAGCGTGGTTTTATTCATTAGGGGTGTAATACTATTTCATGATATGCAGTAGTACTTGTCCAAATTCGTAAATGTCTTTAAACGAATTATACAAAGGCACGGGAGCAATACGAATTACATTTGGTTCGCGCCAATCGGCAATTACAGCGTGTGCCAGTAAATCTTCAAACAATTTTTTACCGTAACCGTGAGCAACAATACTTACTTGACATCCGCTTCCAAAGTAATCACCTGCATCGTCAGTCATGGGTGTAATCATTTGCAAGGTGCCTTTAACAGGACCAAGTTTCGCGTTAACCGCTTGTATGATAAACTCAGTATATGCTTTTAGTAATTTACTTTTAGCAATCAACTGTTTCATTCCCGCTTGGTCAAACAGCTGCAAAGAGGCCTTGTGGGCCGCCATCGAAAATATAGGTGCATTACTTAGTTGCCAGCCCTCAGCAGTTGGAATAGGCGAAAAACCTTTTTCCATTTTAAAGCGCGTTTGTTTGTCGTGTCCCCACCAACCTGCCAAGCGCGGTAAATTTTTTTGATGATGTTTTGAATGAACAAACGCGCCTGCCACACTTCCCGGTCCAGAGTTAAGATACTTATAAGAACACCAACAAGCAAAATCAACTTCCCAATCATGCAAATGCAACTCAATATTGCCTGCCGCATGAGCCAAATCAAAACCTGCATATGCTCCTGCTTGATGCGCTTTTTGAGTAATTGTTTTGATATCAAATACCTGTCCTGTATAGTAGTTCACACCACCAATCATTACAAGTGCTAGCTCATTTTGATGCAATGCTATTGCTTTGTAAATGTCTTCATGTCTGATGCAGTATTCTCCATCACGTGGATGTATTTCAATGATGGCATCGGCCGGATTAAAACCGTGCAGGGAAATCTGACTTTCTAATGCGTATTGATCGCTAGGGAATGCTTTTGCTTCGCAAATGATTTTATATCGTGATGTTGTAGGACGATAAAAAGAAATCATCAACAAATGCAAATTAACAGTAAGCTGATTCATCATGACCACTTCTGAAGGCAAGGCCCCAACAATTTTGGAAGCACTGTCGCTTAATATTTCATGGTAAGAGTACCAAGGATTGCGTGCATGAAAATGACCTTCTACACCAAAGTTCGCCCAATCTTCAAGCTCGGTAAGTATGGCATCTTGGGTTGATTTTGGCTGTAATCCAAGAGAATTGCCGGTAAAATATATCGCTGATCGGCCGTGCAAGTATGGTAAATAAAATTGATCTCGAAAGTGGTGAAGACTATCGGTGTCATCCATTTGTTGGGCAAATTCGAGGGTATTGTAAAATGTATGGTGTAACGACATAGTGATAATGATGCTTGTTTGTGAAATTACATGGCTCAAAATAACTGAATTTTTACCTTATATATTACATTTTATGCCATTGTGATTGATAAATAATATTGATTATTCAAAATCTTACACCTATGCATACTTTCGGGATGCAGCTTTAAACCCAATCAGCCGAGCAATTTTGATTCTTATAC
>JBILUU010000014.1:0-16465 GCA_044370815.1 Bacteroidia bacterium | reverse complement strand
ACATAAGCAATAAGGAAATTGATAGAAACTTAAACCCACTATAAGTAAAAACGTTTCTGAATTTAATGGCCCCGTTTGCAGCTATCAGTTCGTATGTTACATAAACAAATCCAAGTGACAAAGCATAGTAAATGATTGAGAAATTAGACACGATTGACAACATCAAGGCAATAATCATCAAACGAAATTTCACTATATCAAAATCATTAGACATTAGCTTGAGTAAATAGTACCAATGAATCATAATGAAACCAAGTGAAAGGCCATATCCCCTGGCTAAGGAAAACAAATCAATTAAATAGACATTGGCGTTGAGCATCATAAATGCAGCCACTTTGTAATAGTGGCTTTTGAAATCAGCAACTATCAGAACAGAAAAAACAAGAAATAAAAAATGGGCGAACAAATTCGGCAAACGAAGGTTGATGGGTGATGGATTTAGTAATTTATCAACGACCTTCATGGAAAGTGTATTTAGAATATGATTGTTAGCACTTGCAGGAGATTGCATAGAGATTATTCCCAATGTGTTTTTTTTAACGTAGGTCAAATATGTAACACCTTCATCATGTGTAAAAGAAGCGTGAGCAGCTTTGTACAAAGAAATTCCAAGGAAGCAAAAAGCAAGGAGAATAATAGGGAAGTAAATTTTACTCCATAATAAAAGCTTGTGCTTTTCCATTAAAACCAGCTGTTAAGCGAGATAAAAATACTTTGACCATTTGCTTTTTTAGGCATAAGCATGCCCTCTAATTGATTGGTGCCAAGGCCCAAGGTGATATTTTTTCCTATGCGTTGTTGCACCATTAGGCAATAATTAAAATTACCATATCCTCCGTAGCCAACATGAAATATTGCATGCGTATTGCTGTTGTAAAAATAAGTGGCTCCAACAGCTAAAAATGGCAAATAAATATCGTTGAAGCGATATCTTACAATGGCATTAAGTGCTAATTTTTGAGGGATTAACTGATGGCTGTAACTGAGTTGAAGCCAAGCCGGCAAAATTGTTTTAAAAGATTTGTTGTTGCTCTTTTGCGCTCGGTTCACAATACTGTCTTGCGATAATCTTACCAACGAGTCGTTTAACTCCAATAGGTTTGGAATTTGTATGCCCTCAAACCGGAAAAGGGTATCGTAGTTATACGCTATGGCATTGTTTTTCCAATTAATATAACCTAGGTCCATCACCGAAACTTGCAGTTTGTGTTTCTCTTTTGTAATTAATTGATAGTACAAATCGAAGCTGAAGCCTGCTCCTTTAGCAGGATTTGGGATGAGTTGCCTATTTTTGATGCTATCGGTGCGATTGTAACTTCCATTGATATCAAGCTCAATAAAGGCACCATCGGTTGCTGTAAATAGGTCTGCTTGATTTAAGATAGCTCTTTGTGCATTTCTGCCATTTAAAAAATTAGCCATCACACCCCACTGATGCAGGTTATCATTGAGCTTCAACTTTTTTTCTAAACCAAGGCCAATTTGCTGATATGAAATAAAATCAAGTTGAAATGCTGCAAGCTTGGCTATTTTGTTTTCGAACATGGCATTACCAAAAAATCCCATATTAAAAAAGTCACCTGTCATTTCAAGATTCAAATGACGTCTTTCAGCCACGCGCATGGTATAGCTCCAACCTGTTTTGCCCAATAGAGTATCAGGGCTGTATCTAAAGAGCAAATTGAAATCTGCATCAGCGCCAAATCTATTTAACTCTTGAAGCTTATCGGCTGCTTTGCGTTTTATTTCATCGGTGAGATAACCGCCTTGATAAAAAGTGGTGTAAAAATGATTAGGAAATGCATTAGACTTTGCCGTTACATTTCCTAATATCGACAGGCTAAAAGGCTTTGAACCGTTTACAGAATCGTTAAACAAATTCATTTGCGCCAAACAAAATTCAACCCGAAGTAAAACAAAACCGAGAATAAATAAAGCCTGAAAAACTTTTTTCTTTGCCATCTTTACTTCACGCGGACATTAAATAATAAGTTGCCGGTAAGCTTTAAATCAAGCTTGTAATCGCTATAAATTTTGTGCTTAAGCGGGTTGTTAAAAGTGTTGAGTGTAACAACCGCAAGTACCTTTCTTTTTTGTAATAGCTTATTGAGTAACTCATTGCTAACAGTAATAGGTAAAGTGCTTGATATACTTTTTCTAACCTTACCATCGCTATCGGGCTGTGCAGCCAAAATAGTGGTTTTATCCATCAGTTGCTCTTGCTGCTGCAAGCTATTATCAAGCAAATAAAATTTTATATCAGCATCAAAAGGGAAGCTATTTTCAGCAATTAATTTGAGTGCTGCAGAGCGAACGGTATTGTGATCTCCTAGTGAGTCCTGTTGAAGATAAATGGTATCAACAAGCGTGAGGTTATTGGAAGAAAAGTGCAAGGGAATATCTAATTTAACATGTGCATCAATGGCTTTATCGGTGTAAACAAAATCATTTCCATTAGAGATGTTACCAAAAGGATTGAGCTCGGTGAAGTAGCTTAAATCAAACCTATCAGGCATATTCTCGAGCAAACTCAATAAATTACTGTTTGATTTGTTGTACTCAAAACTATACTCGCTGGGAGTAAAAGGGAAATCGGTGGCACGATGAACATTAAAAATCTGTTGCACACTGCTATGCTGCATGGCAACAATATTTCCGGTGCGTGTATTTACCGATTGGAAACCGAGTAAGCCCGCCCTGATATCGGCACCAATGCCGTTTTTAACATCAAGGTTAAGAGTTGCCTCATCCAGCGAAAAGGTACCTGCCTGAATGCGGTCGAACAAGGTTACACGAGATTCGGAATTGCTGGTGTCTTTTGATTGTCCGAAATATCCTTTGGCATAATATGGTACTATGCTTTTCAATTTTAAAAAAACCTTTAAACTATCGGTGGAATTAATTTGAGTAAGTCCTGTAGCACTTGGACTCACGTTGGCAATCAATTGGGTTACCAATCTGTTAACAAAAGCCCCGGAGAGCCCCCTTAAATCAACATCATAGCCATCGAGCTTAAAGGTGGCTGTATACACTCCTCCATTGCTCGAGTTGTATGCAGGAATAGTAGCGTTAAAGGTATAAGGAATGCCATTTTTTAGGGCCTTTGGAAGGATGTATGTTACCTCAATGGGCTGGGAAATTTTGTTCACTACTTTTACTTCTATTTCACCGGTTTTTACAATCAAACGCGAAAGTTCAAGCGGATCAAAGTTTAAATTGGTTTCTTCCGTAAGATTCATGAAATTATCGCCCGCACTCAAATATATGGTTCCAAAAGGAATGGTAAAGAACTTCAGAATAGAGGTGTCGGGAAGCTCACTCGTATTTACAAAGCCGCTGCTGTTAAAGTGTTCGTCATACACCACATGAATTGCGTTATCGGCATTGATTTGTGTAAGCGAATCGGGCAGTATTTGATTGATGCTTAAAGTAGTTTTAAAAAGAGGCCCAAGCAAATTGGTATCCCAATCAGTGCCCTCCTCTTTCTTACAAGCAGTTAAAAAAATCAGCACAGCAACAAGTGCCCCAATAATAACCACAGGAAATTTCTTGTACATGCCGATTAAATAATTGAAGTGTAAATATAACAAAAAAGGGTTACATCTCTGCAACCCTTCTTATACAAACATTTTTGATTAGGCAGGTGTCTTCATGTTATCAAGCACATCCATTACCTCTTTCACTGCTTTTGCAGAATCTTTACAAAGCTGCATTTCATCGGCAGTTAATTGCAATTCAATAATTTTTTCGATTCCGTTTTTGCCTAATATTACCGGTACGCCCATGTAAATATTGTTTAATCCATATTCACCATTAAGCCATGCACAAACAGGGAAAATGCGTTTTTGATCACGCACAATTGCTTCCACCATTTGAGCAGCTGCAGCTCCTGGAGCATACCATGCTGATGTTCCTAAAAGATTTACGATTTCTCCTCCACCCTTTTTAGTTCTATCAATAATCGAATCTAATCTGTCTTTAGCTATCAGCTCTGTTACAGGAATACCTCCAACAGTAGTATATCTTGGCAGTGGCACCATCGTATCGCCATGACCACCCATCAATACGGCTTGAATATCTTTTGGAGAAACATTTAACTCGGTAGCTAAAAATGCTTTGTAACGCGCTGTATCAAGTATACCCGCCATTCCGAATACTTTATTGGAAGGTAATTTAGCAGTTAAATAAGCGCAATAGGTCATTACATCGAGTGGGTTAGAAACCACTATGATAATGGCATTGGGCGAATGTTTAACTACATTTTCGGTTACTGTTTTAACAATCCCTGCATTGGTAGCGATAAGGTCATCGCGGCTCATACCGGGTTTACGCGGTAGCCCCGAAGTAATAACAACCACATCTGAACCCGCTGTTTTAGCGTAATCATTGGTACTGCCTGTAACACGGCTATCGTACATGTTGATTGGGGCTGTTTGCCAAATATCTAGCGCTTTGCCTTCGGCAAAATTTTCCTTGATATCGAGCAATACCACCTCATTGGCCAACTCTTTGTGGGCAATCACATCTGCGCAGGTAGCCCCAACATTGCCTGCTCCAATAACAGATACTTTCATAATAATATAGTTTTAGATAAGAGAAAAATTAACGGTTGCAAATTTAGCAAACTCTATGTGATAAAAAAATGGTTTTGCAACTACAAGTTATAGCAATTATTTAAAATCTTGTATCGGTATTACCTCAACTTCAACAATTTTTTTGCCATTTTCCCTTCAATGGAAAGCATAATTGCAGGTAATAATAGCAGGTTGGTAAGCATGGCTATCAAAAGGGTTAATGATAGCAAAATACCCAAAGCTGCTGTGCTTCCAAAATCAGATAATGCAAAAATAATGAAGCCCGCAAATAGAATAATATTTGTATAAATCATGCTTCTTCCGGTTTCGAGAATAGTGGCATGAATAGCTCCCGCATAAGTTTGTGTTTTACTTTGCAACTCCTGTCTGAAACGAGATAGAAAATAAATGGTACCATCACTCGAGATGCCAAAAGCAATGCTAAAAATTAAAATGGTTGATGGTTTAAATCTAATCCCAAAATAACCCATCAAACCGGCAGTAATCACTAAAGGAATTAAGCATGGCAACTTACTTAACAATATTATTCTTAAACTTCTAAATAGGGCCAAACCAATTAAAATGATAAGAATAATTTCTATGAGTAAACTTTCAAGTAGATTCGAAAGTAAATAATCGTTACCCTTTAAAAATATCAAACTGTGTCCTGTGAAACTCACCTTAAAATCTGTTCCCGAAAAAACAGAGTCGGCCTTTGGCTGAATTTCATTCATCAAGGTTTTTATGCGGTCAGATCCCACATCAGCCATCTGATAACTGATGCGCGTATACTGTCGACTTTTATCCAAGAAAACATTGTAATTAGACATATTGCTTTTGATGGGCAAGCTATAATCTGATAACTTTTTTAGCTCGGTAAATCCAGGTAAAATGTAGTATTTTGGATTGCCATCTTTATAAAACTGATAGGAGAATTTAATGGCCTCGGCTAATGATAATGGTTTGGAGAACTCAGGATACTTAGCTATTTTTTTTTGGAGTGCATTAATCTTGTACAAGGCACGTGCGTTGTCATCGAATACACCATTGGGCTTTTTGGTATCTATGAGTATTTCAAATGGCAATACTCCGTTAAAATTTTTCTCAAAGAAACGCAGGTCGGCATATACCTTATCTTTCTTAGGAAAATCGTCAACAACAAAGCCTAACACAGAAATTTTTAACATCCCAATGATAGCGGCAATGGTAATGATAGTGATGCTTGTGTATACAATTTTTCTTTGATGAGTAACCAAATGAATAATGTAATCGAGTACCTTGTTGATTCTTTTGCCCTCCAAATGTTGGGTGTGCTTAACCTTTGGAGTAGCCATGTAACTCAACAAAATAGGGATCAATATTAGGGTAATAAAATAGGTAACCATAACACTGATGCCTGACACCACACCAAACTCTAACAACAAGGCACTATTGGTAAAATAAAGTACCGCAAAACCTATGGCTGTGGTTAAATTGGCTAAAAACAAAGTAATTCCCATTGTGTTAATCATGCGAGCAATGGCCTTGGTTTTATTCCTATGACGGGCAAACTCTGAGTGATATTTGTTAATAAAAAAGATGCAATTTGGCACTCCAATAATCAACACCAAAGGCGGAATAAGAGCCGATAAAACAGTAATCTTATAATTCAACAACTCAATAGTTCCTACCGACCATATTACACCTATCACCACTATGAGCAGTGATACCAACACAGATGAAAAAGATCTGAAAAACACCCAAAGAATTAAGAACATAAGAACGAGAGCTAGTCCTAAGAATAAAAACATTTCCTTAGATACCTTCTGCATAAAAACGGTGCGTATGTATGGCATCCCGCTAATGTGCACATCGGTTTGATGCTTGGCAGCATATTTCATGGCTTTATCCTTAATCAAGTTCACCATATTGATCCTGTTTTTGGTGTTGATTTCGGACTGAGAAAAGGTAACAGCCATTAAGTGGGCCTCTTCTTTTTTATTCAATATAAACCCATCATAAAAGGGCAAAGAGTCTAGCGACAGTTTTATTTTATCGAGTTGTTGTTGATTGTGTGGCATGTGTGTGATAAAGGGCACAAACATGATTTTGTGCAAGGAATCATCAAAAGCAACCTTGCTTACATTGGCAATTGATATTACATTTTCAACACCTTTTATTTGTTTTATTTCGTGCGATAAATTATGCCAATCGTTAAATTTATTGAGGGTAAAAAAGTGCTTGTCTTGCACACCAATAACCATGATATTACCGTCTTGCCCAAATAGTTCTTTAAAATTATTATACTCGGTGTAAGCACTGTCGGTGATTGGTAAAATCTTTGCGAATTCGTATGAGAACTCTATTTTGTAAGCATGATAAGCCATAAAGGAAGTAAACATACCCAGCACAACCAAAATGGTGATTCGGTTTCTAAGTATTTTTCTTGCAATAAATGGCCACATATGCTTCAGTTATACTTTAACAATTATAATTTAGATCATCGATTTCTGTTATAATGCCGATAGAGTAGCTTTTACAGTTCAATTTTTTGTTCTATTATTTGATACCGCATCGGTATTAGTGGGGGCAAAGGTAAAAGGCTTTTTCATTTTGTCGATAAAAAAAGCGGTATCCTGTTATTGAGTTATTATAAATTAGATGAATGAATTGTTGAAAAGAGGTATTTGTGGTATTGTTAATAACCGCTACCAATATGCATCCATCGATGCATTTATCAACGAAAAGGATTTCTGACCTGCCAATTGGTGTTGTTTTCTGCAACAAAATAATCGGCTGCGTATTTATATCCAATCCTTAGAATAGGATTGCTGATATGAAAATAATTACACTTGATTACCGGCTTTGCGCCTATAATTGCCTTGGCCTCATAGGCAGTACGCCCCAGCTTTAGTGTTTTACGCTGCATGGCAATAGCATCGGTAATAGCCCTTTGCAACATACACTGATATAGGTGGTATGTTTTGTTAACCTTATAGTCGATACCGATGTAGTATAATTCTATACTGTCATTGGTTAGCAAATAGCTGGTGAAGCCCACTATTTCATTGTTAAGCTTCCAAACCCACACACTAAAATTATCGTGAAGAACCGCTTTCATCTGCGCAAAATAATTCATGTTTAACACTCCGGGTTTAAACGAACTTTTAGACATCACATTCATGTACAAGCGTTGCAACACACTGCTTTGCTTGGTAATTTGTACCTCATCCAATTCTTCTATGTCAAATTGCGACAAGCTTTGTTCAATCTTTGATGCCCTAACTGCATATTTCTTGCTCAATGCGGACACATAGTCTTCAATGCTTTTCCAAGTGGAAGGAATATTCATTTCCATCAATACATCATCGGGCATTAGCTTATATTTTGGGTTATGCTTTATGGCTGCACCAATAACCGGATGCACATCTTTGATAATAAAAATACTACTGTCGCAAATGCGTTTTACTTTGGCAACTACTTTGTCGAACAATGCTGACACAGATTCATCATCTATCAACTTCTTACTGCATACCGCACCGGGAAAATCGGCTATAAAAATATGGCCATTAATGAGTAACTGATAATTATGGGCCGATATCAAACAATATAAATTTCTGGCAGCAAAGGAGAGGTTGGAGAAATCGGGATAATACCCTTGTCTGATGAGCAAAGTTTGAAAATAAAACAATGCTACTATTTCGTTTTGCTGTTTTACAACCACATAAAAGTATCCAAAATCTTGCAGTACCGATTTTTCGCAAATGCCAATTTGTGCTTTGCAAAAACGATGTTCATGTTGTTTTGCAAACCGCTCCCAATCATCTTGAAGCCGATCTACAGCCGTATATACCTCAATATTGTAATTACCTGCAGAAAAACAAGCAGCAGCGAACAAAGAGTTCACTCTTTGCTTTGGGGTAACTAGGTCAGATGAATTCAAAACAGCTGTATGTATTACTTTGAGGAAAGTTCAGACGTGCGATTGTCAGAGATGATGAAAACATCTTCTCCCGGCTGTTTCATTAAATATCTTTCTCTTGCAAAGCGCTCAAGGTATATAGAATCTTCTTTAAGCAGTTTTAAATCACGCTCATTTTTTGCAATCTCATCTACGTAATATTGCTTTTCTTCCTCCAACTTTTTCAACTCTTTTACAGTTTTATATTGGGTAATAAAATCATAGCGATCAAAAAACAACAACCAAGCCATCATGGCAATAATAGTGATCGTGTACTTGTTTTTAAGCAAGTTAAACATGTTTTTAAATCTATGATTACGCATGATACAAAGTTGAGTTTTTTATTTTAAACAGAAAAGTTGATTGAAAACTATTTTAAACAAACAGCGGTTAATAGTGAAAGATTTTTGCCTATCAATGTATCAGAAACAAATAGTCCACTTCAATTCTTTTAGAAAATTACCTATTCGGTAACAGGAATATCAACATTTTTTTCACCCGACTTGCTGGTAATTTTTACCGATAAGCCACCGCTAACAGGTTCATTGATGGTGGAGTCGAAACCAACAGCATAAATGTAATAATCGCCTTTTAAAAGGCCTTCGAAATGCACATGAGGAGCTGCACTTCCTTCACGCTGAGCAACTTTAGAGTCATCGAAGTCAGATGCATTCACCCCCGGCAGCTCTGTAGCTCCGTACTTGATGTAAACGGTGGCATTGGGAATACTAACACCATGATGTTTAGGGAAAGCAGCGATGGAATTTTCACCACCGGTTCCATTTTTCTTGCAGGCTGTCAACACAACAACTAAGCATGAGAGCAGCACAATTATTGATTTTCTATGCATATTTAATTTTTTAAGGTTTAACAAACGTAAGGTTGTAATTGTTCTTTTGAGTGTTAACGCGTAATTGATAAATTCCTTGTGAAAGGTTATTAATTTCTATGATACCGTTGGTTGCATTAGTTGTGTAAAATACCTTATCGGTCACCTCTTGTCCATCAACCGAAAAAATTTGAATCTCTTGTATGCGCTCTGCTAACTGACCTTTGATGATTAAATGGAGTTTTTCTGATGCAGGGTTTGGAAACAATAATATGCCTTGATTTGAAGGTGGTGTATTTTGAGTAGATGCAATAACATTTTGGTTACACACAATCCAATTATCAGGGTCAATAATTATGCTATCTACTTTAAAACTGAGCTGCGCAAAAAACGATTGACCGGAAAACATATGTTCAAATACAATCATTGTATCTTGTGTTGCATTCTTAAACCTAATAGGAACAGGCATTTCAAAGAAACCAACAGAAGGATGCGACTGTGATTGAGAGAGCGTAAATGTAACTAAGTTGCTATTGTCTTGATCATAATTTAACGTGTAAGAAGGATAACCTTCGCCCCAATACCAATCATTGAACAACTCATCTAAATTTTGCTGACTTTGCCATTCAAATTCATTTTTTAAATCAATATTTCGGGCATAGTTATGGCTAAGAAGCGGATTGTTTTGATAATTTCTAAGTGCTTCAAAAAAATCATCATCGCCTATTTTCCATCTGATCATGTGCAACAGCATAGCCGCTTTGCTGTATGTTAAACGGGCATCAAACAATCTTGCTATGGTACTTGTATCGGTTACAAAAACTGAACCATCGGGAGAGGAGGTTATAAAATCAACTTGATTGGCCTTCCATATTTTCCAATATAAATTAGGAGAAAAACGCTCATAGCACAGGCCTGTAGCATAAGTTGCGAAGCCCTCGTTGAGCCATAAATCTTGCCATGAACCGCACGTAACATGATCGCCAAACCACATATGCGCTAATTCGTGCGCAAGCAATTCATAAGAAAATCCACCTACAAAACTAATGGTTTGGTGTTCCATACCTCCACCCCAATTGAATTGTGCATGGCCATATTTTTCATTCATAAATGGATAAGGAATAAACAAACTGTCGAAAAATACCAAGTGCTCATTCATTTCATTTAGGGCTAACTGTGCTTGACCTAAAGATTCGTTGTAAACATAATTGACCACATCAAGAGTGCCGTTGCTCAGGGCAACTTGGTTAGTAAACACAGTATAGTCCGAAACAGCAATGGCAATTAAGTAGGCAGCAATAGGGTAGCGATGTTTCCAATAGGTAATTTTATCAGTACCATTAATAATTTCACTCACGAGCACACCATTTGAAGCTGCCTTATAGGTCGATGGAGCAATCACATAAATATCTACCGAATCAATTTTATCGTTGAGGTCTTGCTTAGCAGGCCACCAATCTTTTGCTCCGTATGGTTGTGATAATGTCCATAAAACCGGTATGTTATTAGGACCGTGTGTTTCGGCAGCAAATGAGCCAAAGCCCGAGGAGGGAGGAACACCATGATAATATATACTGATGGAGTCGAGCTGAGCAGCGGATAAATACTGTCCAAAATTTGCTGTTAAAATATTTCCTAAATGTGTAAATGCAATATGATTTCCATTCATTTGCACGCTATCGGTAACAAGACTGTCGCTGAGTTCGAGTTTAAATTCTTGCATGCTGTCGGCATGAAAAAACAGATAAGTTACCTTGCCATCTATGAACTTTAGGGCAGGGTTTACCTTCCATTCCATTCTGCCATATTTTAGATCATAGTTGTTTGGCAATACAGCGGCAACCTGCTTATTTAGTTGATCGAATGCTCTTTTCTCTGATGTTGCAATCTGTAAAAGTTCTCCCGGTTGTGCAAACAAATAGGTTGACTGCAATAGAAGAAACAAAATAATATTGATTGAGTGTTTCATATATGCGGCTGAAAGTACAAAGATACACATTCAAACAAGAAGCCCGGATGAAAGGGCAGGAAAACTCAAAACCTGCCCTTTTATTATCCACCACAGAAACATCCGGGTACTGATGTTTCAAATACTAAGTACATTATAAGGCTTATTGCCCAATAATGACCCAGAAATGAAGTATTTTAAAAAGTTTAATCCGGTGGCTGAATCAGCGAGAAATAAAAACCAGAGTGTAACAAAGATGCATAAACAAGATACATCTTGTCAGATAAGATATGCTGCCTGTTGCAGGCAAAATTTTTGGATATTGAAATGAATAAATCACTTCCTGAATTTTTTTGGGTTTGCTCTTCATTTTTTTCTTGACCCTCGCAATAAACATCAGCAAAAACTGCATCAAAAAAGGTATTATCCTCGGAGGTGCAACAAGAGCAAATTTTTGAATACAAGTGAAGGGCTACATGGTCCAAGGCGGCAGATTTACCAAGTTGGAACACAAACGAAAATAACAATATGTAACTGATAGCTGTTTTCAATTGTAATTTGTGTGTCGCAAAAGTAGAAATTAATTTATTCAAAAGTAAAAATGAATGTTAAATTTTGAATCAACAATTCAATCCACAATTCATCGTTAACAATATTTTGTGTTTCATCATCCTTTATTGTCATAAAACGTAAACTTTGTGACATATTTAATTGACTTATTATGGCATCATTTGAAGTTACAGGTGGCACACGCTTAAAAGGCGATATTATCCCGCAGGGCGCCAAAAACGAAGCTTTGCAAATTTTATGTGCAGTATTGCTTACTCCTGAAAAGGTGGTTATTGGTAATGTTCCTGATATTGTTGATGTAAACAAGTTAATTGATTTGCTTAGATCTCTTGGCGTGAAAGTAGAAAAATCGGGGCACGAAGAATATACCTTTCAAGCCGATGAGGTAAATGTTGATTATTTAAACAGTCCTGAATTCAAGAAGAAAGGTGCTGCCTTGCGCGGTTCAATTATGATTGTTGGTCCTCTGTTAAGCCGCTTTGGAAAGGGTTATATCCCGCGTCCCGGAGGTGACAAAATAGGAAGAAGAAGATTAGACACCCATTTTATTGGATTTCAAAATTTAGGTGCAAAATTTGAATATGATGAAAACGATAGCTTTTACAAAGTAGAAGCAAGTAATTTAAAAGGATGCTACATGTTGCTTGATGAGGCATCTGTAACAGGCACAGCTAATATTATCATGGCAGCTGTAATGGCCAAAGGTATCACCACTATCTACAATGCTGCTTGCGAACCTTACATTCAACAACTGTGCAAAATGCTCAACCGTATGGGAGCCAAAATTAGTGGTATAGGAAGTAATTTACTCACTATTGAAGGTGTTGAGTACCTTGGAGGCACTACTCATCGAATGCTTCCCGACATGATTGAAATAGGCAGTTTTATTGGGCTTGCAGCGATGACTCAATCTGAGATAACAATTAAAAACGTTTGCTATCAGGAGTTAGGTGTTATACCTGATGTATTTCGTAAATTGGGTGTAAAGATGGAGTTAAGAGGCGATGATTTATACATTCCTCCGCAAGAATCATACGAAATAGATACCTTTATAGATGGTTCAATCATGACTGTTGCCGATGCCATTTGGCCTGGATTTACTCCAGACTTATTGAGTATTGCCCTTGTTGTGGCTACACAAGCAAAAGGCAGTGTGTTGATTCATCAAAAGATGTTTGAAAGCAGGTTGTTTTTTGTTGATAAACTCATCGATATGGGTGCACAAATCATTCTTTGTGACCCGCACAGGGCTACTGTTATCGGCCTCAATCATCATCATGCGCTCAAAGGAATTTCAATGACCTCCCCGGATATTAGAGCGGGGGTAGCATTGTTAATTGCAGCAATGAGTGCCGAAGGAAAAAGCATTATCGACAATATTGAACAAATTGATAGAGGCTATCAGCGCATTGATGAACGCTTGAATGCCATCGGTGCAAAAATTAAAAGAATCAACTAATCTTCATCTTTCCTCTCTGTTTCTTGCTCCTCTGATGCGTTCATCAGTGGATTCCATCCTTGTGCAGTAAGCGGATAAACTGCTCCCGAACGGGTTATCAGATTGTTTCCTTGTGCCTCATCTGTAATATGTCCGATGACCGTGAGATTGGGGTTACCTTTGATTTTGTCAAAGTCATTCATGCTCATGGTGAACAACAATTCATAATCCTCGCCACCATTTAATGCACATACAGTAGGATCTAAATTAAATTCACGTGCTGTGTGATGAGTAGTAGGGTCAATCGGTATTTTCTCTTCATACACATTGCAACCTACACCTGAAGCCTTACAAATATGTAGCAGCTCTGACGATAATCCGTCAGAGATATCAATCATAGCGCTTGGCTTTACATCAAGCTGCTTCAATAGTTCTTTGATATCTATGCGTGCTTCGGGCTTCAACTGTCGCTCTAATATGTAATCATGACCATCAAGGTCGGGCTGCACCTGTTTGTTTGAATTAAAGTACACGTGTTTTTCTCTTTCAAGCAATTGCAAACCCACATAAGCTGCACCTAAATCGCCACTTACCACAATCAAATCATTTTCTTTGGCTCCGCTGCGATAAATAAGATCTTCTTCCGCTGCCTCTCCAATAGCCGTAACACTGATAATTAATCCTGATGTCGATGAGGTGGTATCACCGCCTACCAAATCAATTTGGCATTTTTCGCAAGCCAAATAAATTCCTTGATAGAGCTCATCAATGGCCTCTAGCGAAAAGCGGTTGCTCAGTGCAATAGATACTGTAATTTGACGCGGCATAGCATTCATGGCTGCTAAATCAGAAACATTTACCATCACTGATTTAAAACCTAAATGTTTCAAGGGAACATAGGATAAATCGAAGTGCACTCCTTCTACAAGCATGTCGGTAGTAACCACACATTTTTTGCCTGCCTCAAAAGCAAGCACAGCGGCATCATCACCTACTCCTTTATTGGTTGATGAATGACGATGAACGATATTTTTTGTCAGAAATTCGATAAGTCCGAATTCTCCTAACTTCCCAAGTTCTGTTCTTGTTGAAGTGTTGTCTTGCATAATTGGTTTAAATTTTAGTTGGCAAAGGTATTAATTAACGTGTTTGGTTTTGGAACAACCTAAAATTTGCTGGCATTAGACATAATTGCCTGTTATGAGCAACATTTTGTAAAATCAAACATCGCTTTCATGGTCAACACTTCCAGCATACTATGCCCTTAAAGCAATGCTTGTTAGCGAAATAAAATTTTGATGCCGAATATTTTTATCAATAGCAATTTTAATTTACTGAATCCGTATGAATTTGCCGAACGCCAGTGGCTTTTGACCTGATGTTGGTAATACGAAATGGCTTTTTCTTTGTCGTAAGCAGATAAATTGATGATAGACACCATTACAAAATCAAACATTTTTCCGCTCAGGTCCAAATACTGATGAGGAAATTGATCTTTCAGTTGTTTGATATAATGCAATCTGATATCGATGTATTGTTGCCATTTTTCAGCCGGATTTCTTTGTGAGATTTGCCCACTGCTTCGCTCCCTCACAACTGTTAGGGAATTGTTATCTGCGATATATTTTTTTCCATTCAGTATCAACCGCATCATCAAATCGGTTTCCTGCGAACTTTTTAATTTTTCATCCCACATGCCAACATCAATCAAATCTGTTCTTTTCCAAAGATTGGCGCAAGTGTTACCGCATTGATTGATGAATGGGGCAAGCAAATGATTGCTTTCAATCACGGTTTGATGTGTTTGCCTGCCACTCATATCAAGATGCGTTGATACCCCTGCCACAAAAGCTAGGTTTGTATGCTTGCTTGTACGTACGAGATTAATTTGGTGTTCAATTTTATTGGTAAGTAGTAAATCATCAGCGTCTAAAAACTGAATCCAATCTCCTGTTGCCAAGGTAAGCCCTTTATTACGCGCGGCCGGGGCTCCTTGCTTGTTTTCGCGATCGATAATGACTTGAGGAAATGCTACTTTCAGTTGAGACAACTTAGACCAAGTTTGATCGGTAGAATTATTGTCGATACAAATAATTTCGAGTTGCTTGTATGACTGATTTAAGACCGATTCAATACATTCAGCAATATATTGCTCAACATTGTAACAGGGAATAATTACCGAAACCAGCATACTTTTGGTTATTGAAATGAAATCAACAACTGATTTTTTTCAACTGCGTTGCCTTTTACAGCATGAATTTTTTTAATTATACCATCGGTGGGCGACTTGATATTGTTTTCCATTTTCATGGCTTCGAGCACCAATAGGGCATCACCTTTTGAAATACTGTCGCCCTCTTTAACTACTATATTGAGCACCAAACCTGGCATAGGAGCTTTCAACTCTAGCACTTTTTTTGATGCCATGTTATCCATCCCCAAACTTTTTAGCAAATCGTCAAAGCGGTCGGTCAACTTTACATTGACAGTTTTGCCGTTGATTTTAAGAGCAACGCGTTTTTCGGCTTGGTCTATTTTGATAATTTCAATGTTATAAGATTTCCCGTTTCTGAGGATATGCCAGCTGTCATCATCAGATTTAATCATATCTAATTCAAACGACTGATTATTGATGAGCCCTTTTTGAAACTGTTTGTCTGCAAAGTCAATTTGAAATTGACGCTCATTGATATTTGCTTTCACCATATTAAATTGAGTTATGCATTAACAGGCAAATTAATTGCTTCAACTGCTTTTATTTCTTTCACCGCTTTTTTAACGGTTTCCTCCACACCAGCCTTCATTGTCATTATGCTCATATTGCAGGTGCTACAACTTCCGTGCAGTTTAACACGCGCTACATGATCTTCAGTAACATCTACTAAAGTAACATTGCCTCCGTCTGCCTCCAAAAAGGGTCTTATTTGCTTCAAAGCATCTTCAATTCTTTCGTACAAATCGTTATTCATCGGTTCAGTATTTGTTTATCATTTGGCGAAATTAATCAATTAATCTTATCTGTAAAAATAGTTTTAAAGCCCTTTATTAACCCAAATTCCAATAATGCGTTTGCATTAGAAATAAATAGCTAACATGTTTCATTGTAAAGTGGTGTTTAAAAAAAATTAATGTTGGCCTTGTGAAAATGGCGTTAAGAAAAATATAA
>JBILUU010000241.1:0-4817 GCA_044370815.1 Bacteroidia bacterium | reverse complement strand
CTCATAGGATAAAAGGTACGCTGGGGATAACAGGCTGATCCCTCCCAAGAGCTCATATCGACGGGGGGGTTTGGCACCTCGATGTCGGCTCGTCACATCCTGGGGCTGGAGAAGGTCCCAAGGGTTAGGCTGTTCGCCTATTAAAGTGGCACGCGAGCTGGGTTCAGAACGTCGTGAGACAGTTCGGTCCCTATCTGTTGTGGGCGTTAGAAGTTTGAGAGAACCTGACTCTAGTACGAGAGGACCGAGTCGGACGAACCTCTGGTATATCTGTTGTACCGCCAGGCGCATTGCAGAGTAGCTATGTTCGGATGAGATAAGCGCTGAAAGCATCTAAGTGCGAAACTCATCTCAAGATTAGACTTCTTTTAAGGGTCGTTATAGATGATGACGTTGATAGGTTACAAGTGTAAAGACAGTAATGTCAAAGCTGAGTAATACTAATTACCCGTAAGCTTTCTAAGTATAGTTATTTTTTATTTTCTTTCTTTATTTGTCATTGTTACTTAAATAATTTAGGTGACTATAGCGATGAGGTCCACCTCTTCCCATTCCGAACAGAGAAGTTAAGCTCATCAGCGCAGATGGTACTACAGTTAAATGTGGGAGAGTATGTCGTTGCCAATTTTCAAAACCAACCCCAAACGGGTTGGTTTTTTTTATGCACTTTTTTATCTTTTTATATATTTTTCAATTGTTAAATTTCAGCTAAAGGTTGTGTAGTTTTAAAATTATTTATCTATTTTTGATTATCAATATTTTATAATATGTATCGTAGTACTTTATTAATATTTTCATTCTTATTATTTCTGAATTTGGTTTCCCTTGGTCAAACTTCTATGAAGGTTGAGAACGGCTTGGTTTGGTATACTAGTATTCAGGAGGTGCATGAGTTGTCTGTGAAAAATAAAAAACCAATTTTTGCATTTTTTACAGGTAGTGATTGGTGTGGTTGGTGTAAGCGTTTAAAGGCCAATGTTTTTGCTAAGCAAGCATTTATTGATTGGGCAAATGCTAATGTTATTCTTTTGGAATTGGATTTTCCACGTGGAAAGATTCTTTCTCCCGAATTAACTAAGCAGAATTCTGAATTACAGCAAGCATTAGGCGTGAGGGGGTATCCTACAATTTGGTTGTTATATACGGAAAAATTAGAGAGTTCAAATACTATAAATTTAAATACTCTCGGATCTTTAGGATATCCTCAAGGAGCCGAACCAGGCAAGGAGGAAGTTAAATTCCTGAATGATGTTACGCAAATTACTAGTAAGAAGAAGTGAGGTAATTTTTTAATATTGTCTTAAATTTAAAAGATTTTTCCTTTTCAGCAATGAACTTTTAAGCTCATGGTTTTCTCTTTTATGTTGAGCATGCTCTTTTATAAGGAGGTTTTTGAACCTGCTTCTAGACTAACTGTTCCTAACCCATCATACTTCTTTTTCCAATGGTAAATTGGTGCTGTTGAAAAGTTAAACTCTCGCGATTTTTGTGATCATCATGCTGATTTCTGCAAAGAAGTACTTGCTCTTTATCTTTTTTACTACATTTTTTTCGATGTAAACTCATAACACAAATTTAGAGCTATTACTTAATTTTGTATACAAGAATTAATTATTGTATTACCACATCGGTAAATTTGGAATCTACTTAGTCCTTCTCTACCTCGTTGAGGATGGTAGTGTAGTGTTTTAAAGATCTAAAAATAAGTGCAGCAGCAGCACACACTAACAATATGGTAATAAAATTGGTAGAGATGAATACCTTTTGCAAAGCGAAGTAATTTTTCAGGAATTGTATATATACAAAGCCAATAACTGTGGCTAATACTCCTGAGTACTCTCTTCTAAGCACTGCTTTTAAGGAAAACGCAACATTTCCTGTTTTATAGTTTTTGAAATTTGGGATAAATGCGGGCACATTTAGTGACCAATTGATGTATGATTCACCAAACTTTCTCTCGAGAAATCTTTCTTCAGCATACATTATTCTTTCATAATAAAGCCAATAAGCCAATGAAAAAATGATAAAAAAACTGAAGTTCATAGTGTAGATAACTATTCCGGCCCACATCAAAAAATTACCAACGTATAATGGATGTCGCACCGTTGAATAAATGCCCGAAGTATTTAGCTGTTCAGCAACTTGGTGTTGTGTATTTCTGCCGGATGTACCCTTAGGCGTGGTGCCGATTGTAAGAGCCCGAATTATAAATCCTATTAAGCAAAACAAAATTCCGATGAGCAATAATAATCTTTGGTTGAAAATAGAAATTTCAGCGTAGTTAGTAGCATAAACATAGGGGATACACAATAAAAATAGGACTACCGGAAATTGTCCTCTGTATTTAAATAAAAAGTTGCCGGATTTTTCAAAACTGTGGATTAATGCCATTTCAAAAAAAAATTTTATGATTCAAAAAATTATCCTACATTGCCAAATAATTTCTAGGCGAAAATAGTAAAATATTATGGCTACAAAATCATCCAATAAAAAGACAGCAGGTAAAAAGCCTGCAACTCGACCTAAAGTTGCTGCCAAAAAAACTTCAGGTTCAAAAACCAAAGCATCAACATCTGTGAAAGCAAAACCCACTGCAAAGGCGGTTTCTGGCAAGAAAAAGGCAATTAATATAACTGCTGCAAAGCCCGTCAAAAACAAAGCAACAGAGGGGGCTAAAAACTCAACAAAAAAGATTGTTAAAGTTGTTAACAAAAAAGTTTTGAAGCATACAGAGCCTGCCAAAAAAATAAGTTCTGCCAAGAAGCAAACTCCAAAAGCAGTTGTTAAAACCAGTGTAGCAAAGAAGACTGAGGTAAAGAAAAAAGCTGCAACTGTTTCGAAAGTTCCAAAGAAGTTGGTTAAGAAGGTTGCAGGCAATGTGAAGAAAGAGGCTGAGGTTAAAAATACAGCAAATAAATCAGTTAAACCTACGGTTAAGCAGATAAAAAAAGCTACAAAGGATGATGTTTTTAACGATATACCTCTGAAGCCGGTTACCAAGCCTATTTTGAAAAAATCAACAGGGGACGCAGCTGCTGCTCAAAGGAACCTTGCAATTAGGGCTAAATACAAACGTGTTGAAATTGAGTACTCGGTGCATTCGGCCAAGCATATATTATTCAGTTATTTAAGCACCACCTCGGGATTGTCAGAGTGGTTTGCCGATAAAGTGAACGAGAAGGGTGATATCATGATATTTGATTGGGATGGTACCCAACAAGCTGCAAAAGTGCTTTCTATTCGAGAAGATCATCATATTCGTTTCCGTTGGTTAGATATGCCTGAGGCCATATTTTTTGAGTTTCGTGTTGAAACTGATGAGATTACAGGAGATCTCGCCTTGATCATTACTGATTTTTGCGAGGATGAAAGTAGCATAGAATCGACAAAAAATTTGTGGAATAGTCAAATAGACAAGCTGTTCCTAGTGTTAGGTATTCACTAAACAGCATTACTAGTTGAATATTTTTTATATTTTGGTTTAGACCAGCTTTTATGGCTTCCTATGATTTATTAAAAAAAATGTGTGCCATTCAGGCCCCTTCGGGCGCTGAAACACCAATGACTAATTTTTTATTAGACTACATTAATCTTAACATGCAATTTTGGGAGGTACAGCCAAAGCTTTATTGCGGAGATGACTTTCATGATTGTATCGTTATGGTGTTTGGTAAACCAAGAACAGCAATGTACGCACATCTTGATTCAATTGGTTTTATGGTAAGATACGGTAATCAATTAGTTAGAATTGGTGGACCTGTTTTTGAGTCTGGATTTACCTTGGTGGGTAGTGACAGTAAAGGAGAAATCGAATGCACCTTACAAGTTGATGAAGACAATCATTTAACCTATGAATTCACACGTGAAATCGAGACGGGCACATTACTTACCTTTAAGCCAAATTGGGAAGAGGATGAGGATAATGTGCAATGCTGTTACATGGATAATCGCTTGGGTGTGTATAATGCTTTAAAGGTTGCTGAAAAGCTGCAAGATGGGATGATTGTTTTTAGTTGTTGGGAAGAAACAGGAGGAGGAAGCGTAGAGTTCTTAGCAAAATTTATGTATGAAATGTATCATGTAAAACAAGCTTTGATATCTGATATTACCTGGGTTACAGATGGTGTTCTTGCCGGAAGCGGTTGTGTTATTTCATTAAGAGATAGAGACATCCCAAGACGTAGTTATGTGAATAGAATCATGCAATTGCTGAATCAGAATCAACTGGCCTTTCAATTGGAGGTAGAGTCTAGTGGAGGAAGTGACGGAAATATTATACATCGAACACCTTATCCTATTGATTGGTGTTTTATAGGAGCGCCTGAGTTGAATGTTCATAGCCCAACCGAGCGGGTTCATAAATCTGATATTCAGAGCATGATTGAAATATATCATGTATTAATGAAAGAACTATAAACCTTCCTCATAATTGTTGGTGTAACTATGCAATAAGTGCATCCCAGCGGTAATCATGATTCCAAAGAGGGCAAAAAGCATCCACAAAGATTGATGCCCTGCTCTTGCTATAGTTTGTGTAGCAATAATTGGAGATATAATTTGGGCAATACTCCAAGTCATGCTGTAAAGTGAGGCATAAGCTCCTTTTCGACCTTCAGCAGCCCGTTTAATCATGAATGTAGACATAAATGGCATTGCAAGCATTTCAGAAATGGTAATGAGTGACATTGATAATACAAGCCAGGCAAAATTGGTTGCGAACATTAAAACAAGATAATTAAGCGTAAGCATGATAGCACCTAGCATGACAAACTGCAGTGGTTTGAGTTTTTTTTCAATTTTATAGATCAGAATCATTT
>JBILUU010000240.1:0-4823 GCA_044370815.1 Bacteroidia bacterium | reverse complement strand
TTTTCCTTTGGTTAGTGTTCCGTCACCAACCAACAACAATGCTGCGTTAGTACCTCTCTCCTTTGGTTGGTGTTCCGCCACCAACCATCAACAATGCTGCCTTAGTACCTCTCTCCTTTGGTTGGTGTTCTGTCACCAAGCAACAACAATGCTGCGTTAGTGATGGGAGCAAGCTACCGCGTAGCGCGGACAGCACGACCGTTGCTGAAAGCAGCGGGAACGCCCAAATAAAACTATAATGCTAGTTGTGTAAAATTTCTTTTTACTTGCTCAAACTCTTGCATCATTTCCCGCACCACTTGTGCAGCAGGAATAATTTCTTTTATCAAACCACTCACCTGCCCTATTTCTAATTCGCCCTCTACCATATCGCCTTCAAACATGCCTTTTTTTGCACGGCCGCGGCCTAATAATTGGTTGAGTTGCTCTTTGTTAGCTCCCGCCTGATAGGCAGCTTCTACCTTTGCATAAAACTCATTTTTAATTAAGCGCACCGGGGTAAGTTCTTTCAGTGTTAATTGCGTATCACCTTCTGGTGTGTGAATAATTCTATCTTTAAAATTTTGATGTGCCGATGATTCATGTGTTGCCGCAAATCTGCTCCCTACCTGAACTCCATCTGCACCTAAACAAAACATAGCTGCCATAGCGCTACCTGTGGCAATACCACCTGCAGCAATTAATGGAATATCAATGGCTTTGCGCACCATAGGAATTAAACACAAAGTAGTAGTTTCTTCTCGTCCATTATGGCCGCCTGCTTCAAAGCCTTCGGCAACTATAGCATCTACGCCTGCCTCGGCACTTTTTAAGGCAAACTTTACATTACTCACTACATGCACTACTTTAATGCCTTCGGCTTTTAAAATGCTGGTCCATGTTTTTGGATTACCTGCACTACTAAAAACTATAGGTACTTTTTCTTCAATAATTGTTTTGATATGTTCTTCAATATTGGGATACAATAAAGGTACATTTACTCCAAAAGGTTTGTTGGTGGCTTTCTTGCATTTTTGAATATGTGTTTTGAGCACATCGGGATACATGCTGCCGCTGCCAATTAAACCTAAACCACCTGCATTGCTTACTGCAGAGGCCAATTCCCAACCACTGCACCAAATCATACCAGCTTGTACAATGGGATATTGTATTTGAAATAATTGATTGATACGATTCATAATCTAAAATTTAATGTTTTGCTTAGCGCGAATAGTTTGGTGCTTCACGTGTGATGATTACATCATGCGGATGATTTTCGCGCACGCCTGCAGATGTAATTCTGATGAATTTTGCTTTTTGGAGATCATTGATATTTTTGGCTCCGCAATACCCCATTCCGGCACGCAAGCCACCCACCATTTGATAAACCACTTCTGCCAAAGTACCTTTGTATGGAACTCTTCCGGAAATACCTTCGGGTACTAATTTTTTGATATCATCTTCTGCATCCTGAAAATAGCGGTCTTTAGAGCCACTTTGCATGGCTTCGATAGAGCCCATTCCACGATACGATTTAAATTTTCTTCCTTCAAAAATAATGGTCTCGCCCGGTGATTCGGCCACACCTGCAAATAAGGAACCCACCATGACACAGCCCGCACCTGCGGCAATCGCTTTTACGATATCCCCTGTAAATCTGATGCCGCCATCGGCAATGATAGGAACACCAGAATTTTTTATGGCATTAGCACATTCATAAATGGCAGATAATTGAGGCACGCCCACACCTGCAATGATACGGGTAGTACAAATTGAACCAGGGCCAATCCCAACTTTAACAGCATCGGCACCTGCTTTTACTAAGGCCTTTGCCGCATCTGCTGTAGCCACATTTCCAACTATGATATCAATTGCCGGAAATAATTTTTTCATGCGTTTAAGCGTATCAATCACACCTTTTGAGTGACCATGCGCTGTATCAATGATTACTGCATCCACACCTGCTTTGGAAAGTGCTTCAATCCTAAGTTCAACATCAGCAGTAACTCCAACAGCTGCGGCCACGCGTAAGCGACCTAAATTATCTTTACAAGCATTAGGTCTGATGCGTGATTTGATAATATCCTTGTAGGTAATCAATCCAACTAGCTTATTATTTTTATCTACAACCGGAAGTTTTTCAATTTTATATTGTTGTAAAATATCTTCTGCTGTTTTTAAATCGCGACCATTATTTGTGGTAATCACTTTCTTTGTCATTACTTCTTTAATAGGACGTTTCATGTTTTTTTCGAAACGTAAATCGCGATTGGTAACTATTCCCAACAACTTCATATCATTTCCAACAACAGGAATACCGCCAATTTTATTTTCTTTCATAATATGCAAGGCGTGACTTACCTGATCATTCACACTCATAGTTACAGGGTCTTGAATCATCCCACTTTCTGAGCGTTTTACTTTTTTAACTTGTTCCGCCTGTGCTTCAATACTCATATTTTTATGCAACACACCAATACCTCCCTCTTGGGCAATGGCAATAGCTAATTCATGCTCGGTAACCGTATCCATGGCTGCCGAAACAATAGGGCTTTTAAGAGATATATTTCTGGAAAACTTGCCTGTGATATCTGTTTCGCGGGGTAACACCTCACTGTAAGCCGGAACTAAGAGTACATCATCAAAAGTGAATCCCTCTCCCAAAAATTTTTGTTGAACGCTCATGCTGATTAATTTTTGGGTTACAAAGCTAAAAAATATTGCGGTTGTTTTATTAAAAATAAAAAACAAGATTTAATACAAGTTCAGCAAATCAGTATATTTTTGTAACCGATGCCAATATTAAAAATCAAATATTTTACCAAACTTTATGTGGCCTTGCTGCTTATACTGGCGATGATCAGCATTGGAATTTCGGGCTATATTTTAATTGAAAAATACACTTTTCTGGAGGCCTTTTACATGACAATCATTACCATTGCCACTGTTGGATTTCAGGAAGTTCACCCTTTATCTGATGTAGGAAAAATTTTTACTGCCTTTTTAATCATCACCAGTTTTGGTACTTTTGCCTATGCCATTAGTGCCATCACAAAATATGTTGTTGAGGGAGAATTTAACTATTACTATAAATTTTACAAAGTGAACAATACCATCAGTAAACTAAATAATCATGTGGTAATTTGCGGCTACGGCCGTAATGGCAAGCAAGCAGCTACCGCCTTACATATGAATAAGCAAAACTTTGTGATTATTGAGAAAAGCGAAGTATTGGCAGAGCAGATAAAGGAACACGGTTTTTTGTGTATTCAGGGCGACTGTACCCAAGATGAAATTTTAAATAAAAGCGGTATTTCTAATGCCAGAGCGCTAATTACAACACTACCCATTGATGCCGACAATTTGTTTGTGGTACTTACCGCTCGTAGTATCAATTCCAAGTTGACCATCATTAGCAGAGCATCTGACGACAATAGCGATAAAAAATTAAAAATAGCCGGAGCTAATAATGTGATTATGCCCGACAAAATTGGAGGTGCACATATGGCCTCTTTAGTGATTAAGCCCGATGTGATTGAGTTTATTGATCATATCACCGGACAAGGTGGTCCAAACATTAATCTTGAAGAAATTGTATTTAGCGAATTACCAGAGCAGTTGCGGAATCATACCATCAAAGATTTGGAAATTAGAAATAAATCGGGGGCTAACATTATTGGTTATAAAACCAATGAGGGAGAATATGTAATAAATCCTTCGGCAGAAACTAAAATTATACCCGGAGCTAAATTATTTGTTTTAGGTACTCCCGAGCAAGTGAGGAAACTGCGCGAGTTGCTGAAATGATTATAACCTTAAGAATAATCCTATATCACCTATAACAGCGCGCATATCAAAATTAAATGTCGAATATTTGAATTCATTTTTTTCGTTATTTAATATATCATTATCTACACGTGTTGTTGCAGCTAAAATGAATGATGGTGCAGTTTGGGCAAACAAATAAATTCTTTTATTGAGGTGCAATTGCAGACCCAAATTCACTTGAAATCCCCCTCCTATAATTGTTTTGGTGATATTTTTTGTTGGAATAAATTCGGAAACGGGTCTGAATTGGTATGGATTATTCTCAATTTTACTTGTGCTATCTGCTTCCTGCCATTGAAAACCTATGTTTTGATTGGTCTTTCCATAGTTAAATTGTGCCTCTGTGCCATAATAGGCAATAATTTTTGGGCAGCTATTCCATGTCCTTCTTTTTTCAATTCCAAGTGCCATTACACCCGTATGTGAGGATTCCAAATTGAGTTGAATTTTTCTGAGCCAACCATCTATTTCAAGTGTTTGTTCTTTATATTTATCGTTATAATTTCTATATCCCTGATAGTATGCTCCTGAAGTAATATAAGTATCGGATTTGAAACAATTTCTTTTAAATGAAATGCCCACCCTTTTTCCTATTGGTTCAGCTCCCAAAAGGATAATTCCAACTGGGTTAGCAATCACTCCCAATTCGTTATTTAAAACTTTAACAGATGTTGTTGAGTCAGCTTTTTATGCGCGCACATGCACTGCAATGGCCATGCAGACGATAAGATAAATTAGATTTTTCATTTTCAATTTTTTAAACATATAACGAAAATTTAATGTCTTTCTTGTGGATGATACAAAAAGCAGATACTTTTAAGTCCAATCTTTAACCCAGATTAAGCCTTTGGGAAGTTGGTCAGTAAAATTATTGCTTGGCCAAGGAGCGCTGAAATTAATAATTGCTCAAGAGTAAGATCGCAATTGAGCTAAGATTTAAGCTTATAAATTGCTTTTAAATTTCGGCCAAGGCCATCATAATCTAATCCGTAACCCACCAAAAAATCGTTAGCCAC
>JBILUU010000239.1:0-4836 GCA_044370815.1 Bacteroidia bacterium | reverse complement strand
TAAATTGTTGAATTAGTTAATCATTTCATAGGCAAGTGCCCTTGTTTCTTTATCGCTTGCCACATAGTCGTGAATGGTGGGAGTTTTCACAAAAGATGCTTTTTGCATACAGGCCTCAATAATATCACTCATTTGAAGAAATCCGATTTTATCTTTTAAAAAACTTTCGACAACCACTTCATTGGCAGCATTAATAATGCAGGGCATATTACCACCAAGGCGCATGGCTTCAAAAGCGAAGGCAAGATTACGAAAAGTTTCGGTATCGGGTGGTTCAAATGTGAGTGAAGGGTAATTTAAAAAGTTAAATCGCGGAAAATCTGATGGAATACGATAAGGATAGGCCAATGCGTATTGTATAGGCAGTTTCATATCGGGCAGGCCCATTTGAGCTTTCATGCTGCCATCAATAAATTGTACCACACTGTGTATGATTGATTGCGGGTGAACAATTACATCAATTTGATCATCTTTTAACCCAAACAACCACTTGGCCTCAATAACCTCGAGCCCTTTATTCATTAGGGAAGCAGAGTCGATAGTGATTTTTGCACCCATATCCCAGTTGGGATGTTTAAGTGCCTGCTCTTTTTTTACCGATTGTAAGAAATCTTTTTTCTTTCCTCTAAACGGTCCACCGGAGGCAGTTAAATAAATTTTTTCGATAGCGGTACCATTGTTGAGGGTAAAATCAAACTCTCCAGTAAGGCATTGAAATATGGCTGAATGTTCGGAGTCGACAGGATAAATATTGACTCCTTTTTGACGGGCAAGACTTGTAACAAGTTCTCCGGCCACCACCAAAGTTTCTTTGTTAGCAAGGGCAATTTGTTTACCTGCTTCAATGGCCGCCAAGGTTGGGAGCAGTCCGGCATAGCCCACCATAGCAGTTAGCACCACATCAATGCCTTCCATGGTAACTGCCTGTTCAAGCGCTTTGCTGCCTGCAAATACTTTAATTGGGTATGCATGAAGGGCTTCTTTTACCTGTAGATATTTATCTTCATTGCCAATGACAACAGCATTTGGTTGCAGCGCAATGGCTTGTTTAATTAGCAGTTCGGCATTATTATGCGCTGCCAACAACTCTACCTCAAAGTGCTGCGGTTGCTCTTGAATTACCTCAATGGCCTGTGTGCCAATAGAACCTGTTGAACCTAATATTGCGATTTTCCTTTTCAAAGTAGCTGATTAAAAACTCATGTATTCTTGCGGATCAACGGCCTTTCCTTTGTACCAAAGTTCAAAGTGAAGGTGGGGACCGGTGGTTAGTTCTCCCGATTCGCCAATGATAGCCACGGGCTCACCGGCTTTCACACGGTCGCCTGCTTTTTTAAGCAATACAGAGTTGTGTTTATAAATAGAAATAATATTTTCGTCATGTTGTAGCTGAATCACGTGACCTGTTTCGGGTGTCCAGTCTGCTAATGTTACAGTGCCGTCAAGCGTTGCCTTTATAGCTTCGTTGCGTTGTGCCACAATATCTATACCATAGTGGTCGGGTGTGGCTTTAAATTTATTGGAAACAAGCCCTTTGAGTGGCACAAAAAAGAAAAAAGCATTGATACCGGTTTTTTCGGCACTTTTTTCGGTAAATCTTAGGGATGTTTTTTCTTCTTCTTCAATCTGCCTGCGCAAAGCAAGGTCTTCTTCTGATGGTTTGATATCGATACGTTCAAATTTTTTGGTGGTGTCTTTCAAGGTGCCCGCCTCAATACTATCTTTAAAATTACCGCTTAGCACTGCCTTTAAATTGTTTAGGTAAATATCGCGAGCTGCCAATTCATTGTTCAAGCTGTCGGTTTTATACGTGAGTTTTACTAAGTTTCTACGCATATTTACATCGGCATAGCCGGGTATGTATTCGCGGAGTGAGGTAAACGCAATCAAATAAATTACTGCAATAATCAAGAAAAGCGTAGAGCTTACCACAAATACAAAAACACTTCTTGGTGAGAGCACAAAAGATGCTTTCTCCTCAAAGGTATCATCGTTCATGATAACAAGGCGATACTTGTTTTTAAACTGATTTAAAAACCCGAACTTTTTCTTCTTTTCTGTTTCCGGCATCTAAAAGTAATAGCGTGCGAATATCGTTATAAATTATTTTTATTCATATAGCAGGCAGGCAATGAATGTTAAAATCTTTCGAAAATAGCCACAGTGTTAAGTTACAGCATTTTTTTAATTGAATTTAATAGTTAGATGAATGCAAATAAACTAGGTTATGATTTCGCAGATAACCGTGCATTGGGTAATTCCAATCAATAGTGATATTTTTCTTCCCAACACTTCTTGAGGTAAGCCCTGATCTCATTTTCTCTTGTATTTTGTCCCGGCTCATAAAATTTGCGTCCTTCAATGCCTTCGGGAAGAAATTCAGCTTTCACAAAATTATTGCTGTGATTATGTGCGTACTGATAGTCCTTACCGTAATTGAGTTGCTTCATGAGCTTTGTTGGAGCATTGCGTAAATGTAGGGGCACAGGCAAATTGCCGGTAGCTTTTACCAATGCAATGGCATCGTCAATAGCCATATAGCCCGAGTTACTTTTGGGTGAGCTTGCCAAGTAAATAGCCGTTTGTGAGAGGATGATGCGACTTTCGGGATAGCCAATTTTGTTGACCGCTTCAAAACAATTAACTGCCATGATGAGTGCGGTAGGATTGGCATTGCCGATATCTTCAGAAGCCAATATCACCATTCTTCGGGCAATAAATAATAGATCTTCGCCTGCCTCCAGCATGCGTGCTAACCAGTACACCGCAGCATTAGGGTCGCTCCCGCGCAAAGATTTAATAAAGGCAGAAACGATATCATAATGATTTTCTCCTTGCTTGTCGTATATTAAAATACGCTGTTGTATCTTACTTTTTACCAAGCTATTGGTAATTTCTACATCCTTGGCAGCAACGCTGTTTACCACAATTTCGAGTGCGCCCAGCAGCTTGCGTGCATCACCTCCGGAGATGCTGAACAAGGCCTCTGTTTCAGTAAGTATAATTTGTTTCTCGCCAAAATAATCAGACTGAATGGCCTGTTGCAACAACTGTTTGAGCTCCTCATCGGTAAGATGCTTGAGTACATACAACTGACAACGGGAAAGCAAGGGAGCAATAACCTCAAACGATGGATTTTCGGTAGTAGCACCAATCAGTATCACAATTCCCTTTTCAACAGCATTTAGCAGAGAGTCTTGCTGCGACTTGCTAAAGCGATGAATTTCATCAATAAAAAGAATAGGACTTTTGCCTGTAAAATTTAACTGCTGCCCGGCTTTTTCAATTACTTCTCTTACATCTTTTACCCCACTGTTGATGGCGCTGAGTGCAAAAAAATCTCTTTCCTGCTGTTTGGCAAATAAACCAGCTAAAGTAGTTTTACCAACTCCCGGTGGCCCCCATAAAATCATGGAGTGCAACTGCCCGCCTTCCACTGCATTGCGCAAAATAGCCCCTTCGCCTACAAGGTGCTTTTGCCCGATATAATTGGCAAGATCTTGTGGTCTAAGGTATTCGGCAAGCGGTTTAGAAGTTTTATTCATGTCGTATTTTTTATTGATCCCAAGTAGTTTCAATCAATGATTGATGCTATACATTATGCTTGGGTTTATGCTTCCACCTGCGGTGTGTCCACAGCCACAATTCAGGTCTTTTTTTGATGATTGACTCTAAAATTTGGGTATGTGCAATGGTAATTTCTCCGTCTTGTGTTGCGTGTGGTTTATCCGAAACAGGAATATAGGTAAGTGTGTAATGTCCTCTTTTGGGCATATCAATTTTTCCGAACAGTACCACACAATCGTGCATTTTGGCATAGCGTTCGGTTCCTGTAAGCACGCTTGTTGGTTGATTTAAGAAAGTAAGCCATTGTCCTTTATCAGGATTTGAAGGCGACTGATCGGCAATGAATCCGTAGGCAACCAAGCGGTCTTTGAGTTTAATAAAATAATCGGCTGTTTCTTTTGGTGGAATTAAAATAAGTCCGTTTTTACTGCGGGTTTCCTGCATAACACGATCGAAGAATTTATTGCGGATTGGCTGATAAATTCCGGATGCTTGATACTTGCTTTGCAGAGCCAATGAGAGTGCCGCCCATTCCCAATTACCGTAATGTCCTGTAACAAGAATAACACTTTTATTTTGAGCGTAGTACTTATCGAGCAATTCAGTATTGGTAATCTTGAAATACTTTAGTAGTGTTTTATTACTGATGCTGAAAGCTTTGATACTTTCAACCATGATGCTACAGAAGTGACGGTAAAACTTACGTGCGATTTGGTATATTTCTTTTTCAGATTTTTCCGGAAATGCATTTCTTAAATTAGTCAGCACCACCTTTTTCCGATAAGGGAAAACATAATAAATAAGCACAAATAACACATCGGCAACACCGTGCAATACAAACATGGGCATGTATGAAAGCGGAAGAATGATTCCGTAATAAAGCAGGTAGTTTAATAAGATCATGGGTGCAAAAGTAAGAAAGTTGGCGGCTACATCAAACTTGGTATGGAGGGGCAAAGAATTAAAATAAGTCCAGTTTACACATTAAAAATGCGTAAACGATAAAGAAACTGTACATCATATTTTTCTTAACGCCATTTTCACAAGGCCAACATTAATTTTTTTGAACACCACACTACATTGAAACATTTTAGCTATTTATTTCTAATGCAAAAGCATTATTGGAATTTGGGGTTAAAAAAGATAACATTTTATTAATAATTGCGTAAACCCAAAATAGTTGTAGCTATACTTTATCGATTCTATAACTGCAATCGTTGGACTAAATTGTTTTTGGCATAGGTAATAGTTGTGAATTCGTTACCTTTT
>JBILUU010000238.1:0-4837 GCA_044370815.1 Bacteroidia bacterium | reverse complement strand
GAGTGACATTGATAATACAAGCCAGGCAAAATTGGTTGCGAACATTAAAACAAGATAATTAAGCGTAAGCATGATAGCACCTAGCATGACAAACTGCAGTGGTTTGAGTTTTTTTTCAATTTTATAAATCAGAATCATTTCGATTGCAGCCACTGAGATTCCATTGAATCCCATTAAAAGTCCGATTTTATATTCGCTTAAATGGTGAACATCCTTGTAATAGAGAGGCATAGTGCTGAACATTTGAAAAAAAGCCGTTGCGTATAAGGTGCACAAAAAAATGAAAAACAAGAATTGAGTGTCTTTTAAAGGTGATGGTCCTGTTGGTTTTGATTTTACTTCCCTATTTTGTTTGCTTTCGTTTGGAGTAGGAGCTTTCACAAAAAAGGCAATTACCATTGCAGCAAGGATGCAAGTCGACCCATCGGCATAAAACAAATACTGATAGTTGTGATGTGCTAAAAAACCTCCAAGCGCAGGACCAATAGAGAAACCCAAGTTAACCGCCAATCGATTTAACGAGAGTGACCTTGTAAAATCCTGAGGCTTGCTGTAATTTGATATGGCTGCCATATTTGCCGGACGAAATGCTTCTCCAAAGAAACTAACAAAAAAGCTACATATAGCCATAGGAATAAAGGTCCTAATTTGTCCGAGTATAATAAAAAGCAACCCACCCATAAACAGACTTACAATCATTACTTTTAAGTACCCTGTTTTGTCAGTAATTTTTCCGCTTAGCAAAACACCCGCTAACGATCCTAAACCAAATATTGCCATAATGGCACCCGACTGCTCTATGCTAAAGTTTAAATATTTTGTAGTGTAAACAGTCATAAAAACTATAACCATACTTCCGCTCCTGTTGATGAACATAGCAAGAGAAAGCAACCAAACTTTTGGACTAATCCCCGAAAAGGCACCTAAAATGGTATGTCTGACTGAACTGTACATATCAAATGTAACTCAAGTTTGGAATGAATGTGATTAGATTTTTTATGATTATGAATTAAATTAACACTGATACGGTTTCTGCAATAGTTCAATTGATTGTACAACAGCAGACACTCTATTGGCAATGTGCCATAAACTCATGGAATAATAATTTATAATAAGTAAAGGTATTAATTGAATGATTTCTCATGAAGCTTGTTGCAAAGAAATAAAATCATTGAATGGTAATTAATGTCAATTATGATAATCTTTCAGCAATTTTAGCAAGGGGGAATACAGCAGCGCACATAAACATTTCATAAGGGAAAGACAGGTGCATGCTCCTTTCTTTCTGTTCAACTCAAAATAAAAACTGCCAACAATATTGTTAGCAGTAGAAAATTATAAATCATTGTTTAAGCTTACCATGACACGCGGAAGTGCCTATTACCCCAGATAGGTTTTTAGAATTTTACTTCTTGAGGTATGTTTCAATCTTCTGATTCCTTTTTCCTTTATTTGTCTGACGCGTTCCCTTGTTAAGTCGAATTTTTCTCCAATTTCTTCCAAAGTCATCGCTGCTTTGCCATCAAGCCCAAAGAAGCATCTTAACACATCTGCTTCGCGCGCTGTAAGCGTGGTGAGTGCACGTTCAATTTCTCTTCTTAGGGAGTCATTAATAAGTTCGTGCTCGGGGCTTGGATTGTCATCACTAATCATTAGGTCATATAAACTTCCCGAACCATCATCACTTGTGGAGAGCGGGGCATCCATTGAAACATGTCGGCCAGTGCTTCTCATTGACTCCTTTACATCTTGTTCATTCATTTCAAGAAGGTCGCTGATTTCACCCGCAGTAGGTTCTCGCTCAAATTCTTGTTCGAGTTTAGAGAAGGTTTTATTAATTTTATTGATGGTGCCAATTTTGTTCAGTGGTAATCTCACAATTCTACTTTGTTCGGCCAGAGCTTGCAGTATACTTTGTCTTATCCACCATACAGCATAGGAAATAAATTTGAAACCTCTGGTTTCATCAAATCTTTGCGCTGCCTTTATTAATCCTAAATTACCTTCGTTAATTAAATCGGGGAGCGTTAATCCTTGGTTTTGGTATTGTTTGGAGACTGATACCACGAACCTTAGGTTGGCTTTTGTTAATTTTTCAAGTGCTGCTTGGTCACCTTGCTTGATTCTCTTTGCCAACTCTACCTCTTCATCTGCAGAAATTAATTCAACCCGACCAATCTCCGATAGATACTTATCGAGAGATGCCGTTTCTCTGTTGGTTACCTGCTTTGTAATTTTTAATTGCCTCATGAGTTTTTACTAATTTGAGTGTCGTTATACGATGCTTCAAAATAAAAGTTACAAATTATTTTATCTCCTAAAAAATACTGGTGAAGGCAATTGAATAAATAATTTACTTTTGTTGCTAAAATAAAATCATATGAAAGTAAATTCAATATTTTTTCTGGGCGCTACGCTTGTCATTCTTGCCTCAGCATGCAGCGGTAATAAAAAAAATGAGGCGGATCAAACAAAGCAGGCAGAGGTTGATACGATGCCATTCGAAGTAGAGGCAGAGCGCTTTGCCGATTTGCAAGTTTTACGTTATCAGGTAAAAGGTTTTGAATCATTGTCATTACAACAGAAGCAACTTGCTTATTATTTATATGAAGCGGCTATGTGTGGCAGAGATATCATTTACGATCAAAAGTATAAGTATAATCTTACTATAAGGAAAACTATTGATGCCATATACAGCACTTACAAGGGAGATAAAACCACCGATGATTGGAAAAAATTTGAGGTGTATGCCAAGTGTATCTGGTTCAGTAATGGTATTCATCATCATTACTCAAACAAGAAAATTATGCCCGAGTTTACACAAGAATACTTTGTCAATATTCTCAAAAATTGTGATTCGTCATTATTGCCGCTCGAAGGCACTGATATAGATGGGTTGATTAATTCACTAACACCTAAGTTATTCGATCCTAAAATAGATGCAAAGATCGTAGATCAGAGTGCAGGTATTGATAATATTAAAGCTTCAGCAAATAATTTTTATGAAGGCTTGACTCAAAAAGAAGTGGAGGCCTATTATTCAAAAATGGCAGATAAAAATAACCCCACGCCTGTGATGTATGGACTAAACAGCAAGTTGGTTAAGGAGAACGGCAAGATTGTAGAAAAGACATGGAAGGTTGGAGGTATGTATTCAAAAGCCATTGAAAAAATTATTTTTTGGCTGGAGAAAGCCATTAATGTTGCTGAAAATGCCGAGCAAAAAACATCACTTGAAAAATTAGTTAAGTACTATAAGAGCGGTGATTTAAAGGATTTTGACGAATATTCTATTGCTTGGGTAAAGGATATCAATTCTCGAATTGACGTGGTGAATGGATTTATTGAGGTATATGGCGATGCGATAGGAAAGCGTGGCAGTTTTGAATCTGTATTGAGTATGAAAGATATGGAAGCCACTAAAACAATTGCAGCTATAGCAGCAGAGGCCCAATGGTTTGAAGATTACTCACCTATTGCCGCTGAGCACAAGAAAAAGGAAGTAAAAGGCATTACTGCCAAGGTAATTACTGTTATTGCTGAAGCCGGAGATGCGGCCCCGTCAACGCCAATTGGAATCAATCTTCCCAATAGCAATTGGATTAGAGAGCAACATGGTTCAAAATCGGTTTCATTAGGTAATATTGTTGAGAGTTACAATGTGGTAAGTGCTAAAAGTCCAACCTTGAAGGAGTTTGCTCATGATGCATCTGTAGTAGAAAGGGCAAAAAAATATGGAGCTTTGGCAGGAAATTTACATACCGACATGCATGAGGTAATTGGTCATGCATCGGGGAAAATAAATGAAGGAGTTTCAACCCCTGATGTTACATTAAAGAACTATGCAAATTGCCTAGAAGAGGCGCGTGCCGATTTGGTAGCTTTGTATTATGTGTACGATCAAAAATTGATTGATATCGGTGTGATGCCTTCCTTGGAGGTAGGTATGGCAGAATATGACAACTACATTCTAAATGGTTTGATTATGCAGTTAACACGCATAAAGCTTGGCGATCATCTAGAGGAGGCACATATGAGAAACCGACAATTAGTAGCTTCATGGGCATATGATAAAGGTAAAAAAGATAATGTGATAGAAATGGTTAAAAAAGATGGTAAAACCTATGTTAAAGTAAACGACTACGCTAAGTTACGCGATTTATTCGGACAGTTGCTTAAGGAAATTCAGCGCATTAAATCTGAAGGAGATTATAAAGCTGCAACCGCACTTGTTGAGACCTATGGAGTAAAAATTGATCCGGTGTTGCATAAGGAAATATTGGAGCGTTTTGAAAAGCTCAATGTAGCTCCCTACAAAGGATTTATTCAACCAAAGTTGGTTCCTGTGATGGACGGGGATAAAATTACTGATGTAAAGATTGAATATCCTATGCAGTTTAGCGAGCAAATGCTCGAATACGGTAGGAAATACAATTACTTACCGCTAATCAATTAAAACAAAAAAGCCCTGGAAACTCCGGGGCTTTTTTGTTAATTCAATGGGTAAGAAATTATAAACTCCAATAGGTAAGATCTTTGATTTTACCGCGGTAAATACCTTTAATATCAATCAGTATTCCGTTGTTAGGCATCATAGCTTTGAAGTAATCCTCACCCAATACTTTGTAGTCGGCATGATTCACTGCAACTACTATTGCATCATATTTACTACTTGGTTTATCAACCAAGCCGAACCCATACTCATGTTGCAATTCTTCGGAGTCTGCATGCGGATCAACAACCTCAACATTTAACCCAAACGATTTCAATTCTTTAATCACATCGGCAACTTTACTATTTCTGATATCGCTCACGTCCTCTTTAAAGGTGGCCCCCA